>CAYWHT010000066.1:5948-11911 GCA_964458135.1 uncultured Saprospiraceae bacterium
TTACATCGCTCAACCCCTGGATGAGGCGCACCGCTATCTGCTCTGCGATCCGCAAACCAGCGGGGGGCTCCTGACCGCCGTCGCGGCCGATCAGGAAGACCGCTTCCGGGCGGAAATGCGCCGGGAGGGGCTGGAATTGGAGGCCATCGGTACGCTGATGCCGCAGGGAGATGATCTGGTCCGGGTGGTGGATTAACCCAGATTATGCATGCATTCATCTACTGCGAACATACGATCGTAAGCCGCTTGAGTCGGGCGGCCCACCTGCTGGTGGGTGACGGAGTACAAGTAGCCCATTTGCGTATTGAGTTTGACCGGGTAATTGATGGGGTCTTGGTGGCTTTCGCTCCGGGTTTGGATCAGGCTTTCTTCGATGGTGGTCAGTGCTTTTTTCAAGTGGCGCGCCCGGAGGTGCAGCTCTTCGGGCTCTGCAAGATTTTTACCGGCCCACTGATCCAATTCCGCGATGGCGTTGCGGGCGTTACGTACCCGGCCGATCATTTGGTGGGTCTCGCTCACCATATCGCGTAGTTTAAGCTACAATATTAAAAAATGGCCGAATTGTGCTCATTAATGCCTTGGTCAGCCCTTACTTCTCAATCACCAAATCGCCAAAGCTGATGGTGATGGTGATGTTGGCGTAGTATTCCTGATTGGGTTTGAAGGTGGCTTTTTTGAGGGACAGGTTATTTTCCTGGAAGCGGAATTCCAGTTCGCTGGGCAGGTCGAGCTTGGCGTTTTGGGCTTCGATAGTGTAGGCGAAGCGGCGGGGATCGGAATTATAGAGGAAGACATCGGAGCGGTCGGCCCGGATGTTGAGGTCGATGAGGTCGCGGTCGGCGTGGATGCGCAGCAGGCCGTACTGGGCCTGGATGTCGTACTGCCCGCGCAGTTCGCGCAGGGTGATGTTGGAGCGTCGCGACTGGATGCTTACCTGGCCGTCGAGGCGGCGGCCTTCCAGGTCGCCGAAGGCCGTATTGACGTCAATCTCTCCGCGGATGTTTTCCAGGCCGATTTGGGTGAATTCGCTTTTCACCCGGAGCCGGCGGGCGAGGTCACTGACGTTGATGGCGCCAAACTGGTTTTTGGTGTACACGGGGCATTCCGGCGGCAAGTAGATGGTATAGCGGGCGTCGAAGCTGGCTTCGGGTTTGGCGGCGCCCTCGGGCGCGCTCAGGTAATTGCGCAGGTAGATGCGGTGTTGTACGCGTTCGGCCTGGTGTCGCAGATATTCCAAATCTCGCTCCGCGATGGCGCGTTGCGGGTGTTTGGCCAGGAGTTCCATTTGCACCTGTACGGCTTTTTTGTTCCAGGTACGGATGATCACTTCGGCCTTTTCCCCCTCGATATTGACCTCGTATCCGTCTACGTAGGAAAAGGTCTTTTCGACTTTTTTGGTGAGCACGAAAAGCGAGGTCGTTTCCTGTGCGTACAGCCCGCCGGCCTGCATCAGCAGCAGGAAAAGTAAGATCAAAAGAAAACCCTGTTTGCTCATCGGTATCAAATTAGTGCGGCCATACGCTTGAGCACGGCGGAGCGTTCCCGCTCGATATCCGCTAGTTGTTGAATGATTCGGGGGTCGGCGCCGTAGCGGTCTACGGCTTGGCGTAGCTTTGCTTTAGCGCGGTTAAGTTCTTCCAGTTCTTTCAGCAGTTGTGCGTGGCGATCGTGTTGCCGGGCCGCCGGATCGGTGCGGAATAATTCGACGACTTTTTCGAAAGCGGCTTCGTCGGCTTCCCAGTTCACCGAAAAGGTAGCCCGGGCTTCCCGGTGGTGCGTGTAGGAGACCGAAGCCCCCGGGTCGCGCTGTTGGAACGTCCACCATCCAGCGATCATCAGCAGAGCGATGGCCGCCGCGGCGCCCACCCAAAGCCGGTAGCGCGTGGCGGGGGGGCGGGGCGCAGTTTTACCTTCGGGGGATGCTCCGCGGCCCTGAAGGCTTGACTCGATGCGGTCCCACACCTCATCTCCGGGTTGATATTCGGGAAGCTCCCGGATGGCTTCCCGCAGCGGATTGTCCTTTTGTGCTTCCCGCTGCAGATCTTCCTGGGTACGTTGCCACACTTCCGGGGCGGGAAGATAACCCGGCATCCGGCGTATGGCCTTACGCAGTGTGATTCTGTTTTTTTCCCGCATGCTTGGCGCTGCTTTTGGTGAACAATTCCGGTTTACAAGAGCTTTTTAATGGCCTTACGCAACCGCTTTTTCGCGTAGTACAATTGAGATTTGGACGTTCCGACCGAAATTTCCAGTAACTCGGCTACCTCCTTGTGGGAGTAGCCCTCCACTTCGATGAGGACGAAGACGGCGCGGTAGCCTTCCGGCAGGGAACGAATCGCCTGTTCGAGGTATTCGGCATCGAGATAATCCCCCCAGTCGATCAGGTTTTGGCTCGCCTGGGGATCGAGGGGTTCGAAAAAACACCGCCGCTTGATCTTGCTCAGCGCCGTACGCAGCACGATGGTTTTGATCCAGGCGCCGATCGTGGAATCGCCCCGAAACTCGGAAAGCCCGCGAAAAATCTTGACGAAAGCTTCCTGCAAGACGTCTTCGGCCAGATCGAAGTCGTTGGTTATCCGGTAGGCCAGGGTATACATGGCCCCCTTGTATCGCTCGTACAACTGCTTCTGGGCGAGGCGATCATTGGCCAGGCAGGCTGCTATCAATTCGGTTTCGGTCATGCTGATCACGTGAGGCATTGGGCTGCGGTCATGTTCCATTTAAAGACGCCCCGATTGCGCTATCGGTTGTATGTTGAAAGGCCGCCAACTACTAAAACAAAAATCCTAACGAAAAGGTCCAACGAGAAGGGTCATCATTGAAGTTGACGGTGGCGTCTCCGAGTTGGATATGATCGCCAAAGGCGCTGAAGTTGCCCTCGTAGCGCACGTCCAACATAAATTTCCAGAAGTCAACCCCCGCGCCGGCCAGCCAGCCGAAGGTGAAGTCATCAAAATTTTCGCGGTAGAAATCGAGGCGCACGAGGTCGGAAGCGTTGTTGACGAAGACGTGGGCTTCCGGACCGGCATTGAGGCGCAGGGGGCCCAGCTTGTATCCCAGCAAGATGGGGATGTCAAAATATTGGAATTCCTCTTCGAGTAATTCGTTGTTCAGTGTCGGGTCGGAAAAATTATCGATTTCGTACACCACCTTGTTATTACTGAAAAGCACTTCGGGTTGAATCAGGAAGCTACCCAGTTGGATCTGGAAAACGAGCCCCCCGACCACGCCGTTCTTGACGTCCTGCAGCGCGATGTCGAGCACCTTATCGCCGAAGTCATCGAAAACGGCAATGCCTTCTTCTTCGATATTGAGATTGTGCAGGCCGCCGCGAATGCCGATGCGGAACTGGGCAAAGGCGGTGTGGGTCAGGAGAATGGCTAATGCCAAAAGGAAGCATTTCTTGAGCATGGGAAAACGATTTAAGGTGTTTAGTGATAGAACGAAATTTAGGCACTGAAATAGTACGTGAACCTGCCGTACTTAGGGGATAACAGGAGGGTTGCCGGCAAATGTAAGGAGGATTGGCCGGATAGACCGGTCCAGGCCACCCTAAATTGTTTACTTTTGGATTTTTGGATGATTGAAAATTAAGCGGCAGCATGGAAGTCAAGCAAGTAGAATTCGTGGGCAGTTTCCCGTCGGAGTCTCAATGCCCTAAAGGAGAGCGGCCGGAATTCGCCTTTATCGGCCGGTCCAATGTGGGGAAATCTTCATTGATCAATATGCTCTGCGGACGCAAAGAAATTGCGCGTATTTCAAAGACGCCGGGCAAAACCCAATTGCTCAATTTCTACCTCGTCAACTACAACTGGTACATGGTTGATTTGCCGGGTTACGGCTACGCCCGCATCTCCAAGACGGTGCGGCGGCGCTGGGAACGCATGATCGAAGGCTACCTCGTCAAGCGGGTGACGTTGCAGTGCACGTTTCTCCTCGTGGATTCGAATATTCCGCCCCAGCAAAAAGATATCGACTTTATCAACTGGTTTGGCGAACGCCGTTTGCCCTTCGTATTGGTTTACACGAAAGCCGACCGGGCCCGGCCCGCCAAATTGGACGCCAATATTTCCGCCATTCAGAAAGCGCTGAGCGAATACTGGGAGCCCTTGCCCCAGCAGTTTGTCACTTCGGCGAAAAATGGAACGGGCCGCGAAGCCATTCTGGAATTTATCGATTCGGTCAATCAGCAAACCCTAACCCAAGGCGATTTATGAGTGAACAACCCACTATCTATCCGCATCTACTTCCCGATATCGAAGACTGGCCCATCTACAAGTTGAGTGAAGACCGGGCCCGCTTCGTGCAGGAAATCGACCAATTCATGCTGGAGCGTTTCAAGCGCATGCCGCCTTCGGAAGTTACGGATCTCATTGCGCGGACCATCTACCTGGAGCGCATCCGTATCAAGGAGGAGCCCTGGAAGGTGGATCCCCCCAATGAGAATCAGTTTTGGCGCCGCATCCGCCGCCAACTGGTGGTCAAATCACTGGATCGCAATGCCGGGGAGGCCAAGAAGATCAATGAGGAGATCCTTCGTCGCATCATCCATCGCTATTCCGAGGAAATTGTTGGCACCTTTCGCATTAAGACTTTTCTGTTTGCCCGGGGTTTTTTAACCTTCTTCTTCAATCGCTTGCTCAGCACTTCGCTCACTTTGCGTTTTCGCCGGCAGCGCGTCAAGGAGCGCCTTTCCGACCGGCTGCTTGTCAAGGGTAGGGTGGAGGAGGTGCGTTCGCTCTTTTCTAAGGGCACGGTCATCGTGGTGCCTACGCACTTCAGCAACCTGGACTCCATCCTGATCGGCTACGCCATGGATACTTTCGCCGGGCTGCCTTCCTTCGCCTACGGCGCCGGGCTCAACCTCTACAATACCGGCTACACGGCCTATTTCATGAACCGCCTCGGCGCCTACCGCGTGGATCGACGCAAGAAGAACACCATTTACCTGGAAACGCTCAAGGCCATGTCTAACCTCGCCATTCAGCGGGGCACGAACAGCATATTCTTTCCGGGAGGCACCCGCTCGCGTTCCGGATCGCTGGAAACGGAAGTGAAATTGGGGCTGTTGAGCACGACCGTCGAAGCCCAGCGCGCCCTGTACGAACAGGGCAACAACCGCAAAGTCTTCATCGTGCCGCTGGTGTTGAGTTATCACTTCGTCCTGGAAGCCCAATTCCTCATCGAGCAACACCTCAAGCGCATCGGCAAGGAACGCTACATTAAGGCCCGCGATGAATTCACCAGCATCCGGAAAATCCTGCAGTTCGCCTGGCAAGTATTTTCCGAAGGGAATGACATCACGCTGTCTTTGGGCCAGCCGATGGACGTTCTGGGCAATCCCGTCAATGCCGATGGGGAGAGTTACGACAAATACGGCAACCGCATCGATCTGCGGGAGTACTTTGTCAGTGACGGAAAGGTGAAAAAAGATCTGCAGCGCGAATTCGAATACACCCGCCGCCTGGGAGAGCAGATCGTGGAGCGCTACCACCGCGATAACATCGTCTTGACCAGCCACCTGGTGGCCTTCGCCGCTTTCGAATTGCTCAAATCGCAGAACGTGCGCCTGGATCTGTACGGCATTTTGCGCTTGCCAACCGATGATTACGTCTTCTCGATCGATGCGATGCGGAACGCCATCGAAGAATTGCGGCGCGAACTGTACGTCATGGAAAAAGAAGGCCGGATTCAGCTATCGGAACAGATTCGCTGGGAGCTCGATGATTTGATCCGCGACGGGGTTAAGCGGTTGGGCACTTACCACGTAGCCAAGCCATTACGTTACAATAAGCGCGGACAAATCATCAGCGAAAACTTCAATCTGTTGTATTTTTATCACAACCGCCTGGACAATTACGGCCTGGCCAAGAAAATTAAGTGGCGAAAGTACGAACTGGCGGAAATGTAACCCGGATGATGCATGAGTTTTTCGTAGTCAGCGGCGCAAATGGTTGCCAGGC
>CAYWHT010000067.1:0-11890 GCA_964458135.1 uncultured Saprospiraceae bacterium
CCCGGCAGGAAATTTATTTTGACGGGGAGCTATCCCCCAAAGCCGCGTTGCGCCCGAATCGCCTGGGCGGCTATTCGGTTTACGTCAAGCGGGATTCGGTATGGGAGGAATTGCGGCGCTACCCCTTTGACGAGGGAATGCTTACCAGTGGTTTTCAGGAAATTCTCTCGGTGACGGCCGATGGAAAATATCTCTTTCTGACCGACAATCTCGACAAGGACAAGACGACGCTGCTGGAGGTGGAAATAGCGAGTGGCGAGCAGCGGGAACTGGTGGCCGATCCGCGCTGCGATATTTTGGCGGCCGGCGCCGTGCTGCGTTCGGATGGTTGGCCGCAGATGGTGCAGGGGTGGTTTGGAACCCCTCAGCGGCATTTCCTGGACCGGAAAGTCCGCGAAGATTTCGCCTGGCTATCCGGGCAAATGGAGGGCGTTCCCGGCTTCGTCACTTCATCCGGTGACGACCGGTACTGGCTGGTCCGGGAAATGGACGGCGGCCCGCAGTCCTATTATTTATTCCGGCGCTCGCCGCGCCGCCTTAGCCCGTTGTTTTCCGATTATTCCGCTTTGGAGGGGGAAAAACTGGCCAGCCGCGAGGCAGTGAGCGTGACCACCCGCGACGGGCTGGAGTTGCCCCTGCAGCTTTATTTACCTCCCGGAACGGATACGGATGCGGATGGGCGGCCCGATCGGCCCCTTCCAACCATTCTTTTCGTTCACGACGGCCCCTGGGGGGGGCTTGCTCATTGGAACGACTGGTCGTACCTGCGGCATTTTCAACTGTTGGCCAACCGGGGTTACGTGGTAATCAATACGGAGTTTCGCGGCTCCACGGGCTTGGGTAAAACCTTTACGCGCCGGGGAGACCGGGAGTTAGGCGACGCGATGCACCAAGACCTGCTCGATGTTGCGCGTTGGGCTGTGCGGGAAAATATCGCCGCCGACGATCGCCTGGGTATCTGGGGATGGTCGTACGGGGGGTACGCCTCCACCCTCGCCCTGGCCCGGGCGCCCGGGCTTTTTGCCTGCGGGCTGAGCATGTCGGGATGGTCCGATCTGGAGACGCTGGCCGGCAGCGCCTACGTCAACCAAAAACAATGGCGGCGAAGCATCGGCAACCCGGCCGAGCCGGAGGACGCCCAGCTGCTCAACAAGTATTCTCCCATCAACTACGTCCGGCAAATCCGGCGCCCCCTGTTGCTGACGGCGGGCGGCCAGGACAATCCCGTATCCCGCCGGCAAGTGGATACGCTCGCCAATAGCTTGCACCGGTATGGTCGCAAAGTCATTTATCTGCGGTTCCCCAGGGAAGGTCGGCTGCTGGAAAAACCCGAAAGCTGGATCGCCTTCTGGGCCGCAGCCGAGGAGTTCTTCCACCTCTATCTGAACGGAAAATACCAGGAAGCCGGGGAGGCGCTCAAAGACCCGCCCTTCGAGCAAATCTACGGGATGAAATAATGGCGCCCGTTCGGGGAAGGAGGCCGGCCGCCATTATTTCACCATGTCCTCTGGTTTCACCCATTCGTCAAATTGTTGTTCGGTGAGGAATTCCAATTCGAGGGCGGCCTGTTTTAGGGTTTTATCCTCGGCGTAGGCTTTTTTAGCGATTTGTGCGGCCTTGTCGTACCCGATTTTGGTATTGAGTGCAGTTACGAGCATGAGCGAATTGCGCAGGTGCTCCTGAATCCGGCTGTGGTTGGGCTCGATGCCCCGGGCGCAATTTTGGTTGAAGCTATGGCAGGCGTCGGCAATGAGGCGGGCCGAGGTGAGAAAGTTGAAGATCATCATGGGTTTGAATACGTTGAGTTCGAAATGCCCCGTCATGCCGCCCAGGTTGATGGCCACGTCATTGCCGGCCACCTGCGCCATGGCCATGGTGAGGGCTTCGGCCTGAGTGGGGTTGACTTTTCCCGGCATGATGGAGGAACCGGGTTCGTTGGCGGGGATGAGCAGTTCGCCGATGCCCGAACGCGGGCCGGAGGCTAACATCCGGATATCGTTGCCGATTTTCATCAGGGAGCAGGCGACGGTTTTGAGGGCGCCGTGGGTTTCGACGATGGCGTCGTGGGCGGCCAGGGCTTCGAATTTGTTTTCGGCCGTTTTGAAGGGTAATTGGGTGATTTCGGCGATGGCCTGCGCCACATTGGAGGCGTAACCGGGGGGGGTGTTCAGACCGGTGCCTACGGCGGTGCCCCCGAGAGCTAGTTCGGAGAGGTGGGGCAGGGTGTTGTGAATGGCCCGGATGCCATGGTCGATTTGGGAGACGTAGCCCGACAGCTCCTGACCCACCGTGACGGGGGTGGCATCCATGAAGTGCGTGCGGCCAATTTTTACGACTTCCCGGTAGGCTTCCGACTTTTCCAGCAGGGTGTCCCGCAGGGCCTCCAGGGCGGGAATCGTATGGTCGACGAGGATTTGGTAGGCGGCAATGTGCATGGCCGTGGGGAAGGTGTCATTGGAAGATTGTGACTTGTTGACGTCGTCGTTGGGATGCAGGATTTTATTGTCGTCGGTGAGTTGGCCGCCCTGGAGCACGTGGGCCCGGTTGGCGATGACTTCGTTGACGTTCATATTGCTTTGGGTGCCGGAACCGGTTTGCCAAACCACCAGCGGAAACTGGTCGTCGTGCTTGCCGTCCAGCATTTCATCGCAGACCCGGGCGATCAGGTCCGCCTTCTCGGCCGAAAGAATACCGGCTTCCCGGTTAGTCCTGGCGGCCGCTTTTTTGAGCACCGCAAAGGCCCGGATCACTTCCAACGGGATCGGATGCCCGCCGATCCGGAAATTCTGCAGAGAGCGTTGCGTTTGTGCGGCCCAGTATTTATCGGCCGGAACTTCGACAATGCCTAAGCTGTCTTTTTCTTTTCTGTATTCCATGGTCATTGTTAGGTTGGTGAGAATTGGCGGATTAAAGGTAAGGCAAAATGGTTGAACAGTATTTTCACATTTTTAATAATTGCCCCGAAGCCGCTAAACTTATTATATTTGGCGTCGTTCCATAAGAGAAGCTAATCCGTGCATGTGATTGCTTTTCCCGAGTTCCTTTCCATTAATGAACATCCATTTTCAAACCAAAATAGAACGAATTATGGCTTTTAACCTTCCCGATTTGCCATACGCTTACGATGCGTTGGAACCCCATATTGACGCCCGCACCATGGAAATTCACCACACCAAACACCACGCGGGCTATTGCAAAAAATTGAACGCCGCCATCGAAGGCACCGCTCTGGAAAATAAGAATATCGAAGACATTCTGGCCAACGTATCCCAATATTCGACGGCCGTACGCAACAACGGCGGCGGGTACTACAACCATAACCTGTACTGGGAAATCATGGCGCCCGACGGCGGTGGCGAGCCTTCCTCCCGAATGAACATTCACAAGGCTATCGAGCGGGATTTCGGAAACTACGACGCCTTCAAGCAGGAATTCAGCACCGCCGCCGCCGGCCGCTTCGGTTCCGGTTGGGCTTGGTTGTGCGTCGACGAAAATGACAAGCTCTTCATCATGTCGACTCCCAACCAAGACAATCCGCTCATGGATGTAGCCGAGCGCCGGGGAACGCCGGTACTGGGCATTGACGTGTGGGAGCACGCCTACTACCTGAATTACCAAAACCGCCGCCCGGATTACATCGAAGCTTTCTTTAAGATCATCAACTGGGATGCGGTCACCAAACGTTTCAACGACGCCAATGCCGGCGCTTCGGATCTGTAAACCGATCCAGTTAAAAATATAAAGCCCCGGCCGGGTCATCCGGCCGGGGCTTTTTTTGACCACTTTACCGATATCGGCCGGGTGGATTAGCGCCCGGGCTTTTTGACAGCTTCGTACATCCTTTCGACATCGGGGCGCGAAAAGCTGCCCACCATGCCGGTTTGAAAGACGTATTCCTTGTCTCCCTGCACCCGGATGTAGCGAAATCCATAATTGATGTTATTGGAATCGATCTGGGTTTCGTAAATGAAGCCGGCTTCTTCTTCCTCGACAATTTTGGAAAAAAAGCGATTGGACTTCACCTCCTGGATTTGTTGAGATTTCAATTCCGACAAATCGGTGGTTTCGGCATCGGTGGCGTAGATTTGCAGCGAATAATTATCGCCGCCGGTAATGGTGATGTCTTTCATGACGCCACCCATGTCTCGGGTTTCCACTTCAATGCTATCGGGCGCCATGATCGTAATGGGCACGCCGTATTCCAGCAAATCGGTAGGTTGGAGCTCGCTCGTGGAATCGGTTTGGCAGGCGAAGAAAGTGGTGAGAATAAGCGCCCGGTAGATAGACTTCCTCATAATTTGGTACTTTGTGATCCCGGCAGCTCGGCAAAAGTAAAAGATCTTACGATTTTCCGTATTCCGGGGGGATGTTATGCTGGAAAGCAAAAATAATGGTTTTATATGGCTTCGGGTATACCTTTAAATGGCTTATTTTTGCGGCAAGCGCTAAGGAGTTGAGAAAGCGATCGTTTTAAATATGATCAAGAGTTTACATATCAAAAATTATGCGTTGATCGAATCCCTGGATGTGGATTTTTCAAGGGGTTTGACCATTATTACCGGCGAAACCGGGGCCGGCAAGTCTATCTTGCTGGGGGCGCTGGGGCTCATCATGGGCCACCGGGCCGATTCCAAGTCGATGTACGATGAGGATAAAAAATGCGTCGTAGAGGGCTACTTCGATATTCGCAAATACGAAATCCGGGATTTCTTTTCCGATAATGATCTCGATTACGAGGAGGATCTCGTCATCCGCCGGGAATTGTTGCCATCCGGAAAATCCCGGGCTTTTGTCAATGATAGCCCGGTTAATTTGGGCGTTCTGCAACAGCTTAGCGCCGCCCTGATCGATTTGCACCAGCAATTTGACACCCTGGACATTCACAATGTTTCTTTCCAACTTCGCATGATCGACGCCCTGGCTGGCAACAAAAAGCTATTGGCCGATTACGAACAAAAATTCCGCCTTTACCAGTACGAACGCCAAAAATTGGCGGAGTTGATCGAACGCAACGATAATGCGGCCCGGGAAACCGAATTTCTGGAATTTCAACTGCAAGAATTACAAGAAGCCGCACTCCGGGAAGAGGAGCAACAAGAGCTGGAAGAAGAATCGGCGCGACTGACCAATGCCGAAGAGATTAAGCGCAACCTGGGCGGCATCCATCAACACATTAGCGAAAGCGAACAGTCGGTGCTCGGGCAGCTACAGGAGATGGGGCAAACGCTCAACCAAATCGAAAAATACGATACCCGGCTGGGGCAGTTATCCCAGCGCTACCAGAGCATCTTGCTCGAAATGGAAGATTTGGCCGAAGAGTTCGGTAAATTGGCCGAAGAAACCGAATACGATCCGGAACGCATTCAAGTTGTTCAGGAACGGCTCGATCTCATCTACCGCCTGCAGAGTAAGCACAGCGTAACTTCGGTAAAAGACTTGCTGGAAATACAACGCCAACTGGAAAAACAGTTGCAATCTTTTGCCGACCTCAGCAGTGAGATCGAAAATTTGCAAGCCGGCATTTCCCAGCAGGAAAATATCCTTCACGAAATCGCCGTGCAACTCAGCGAAAACCGACAGGCCGTCACCGCCGATTTCGAACAGCGCGTAGAACAACGCCTTTCGCAATTGGCCATGGAGCACGCCCGCCTGCAAGTGGACATCCGCAAGCTCGACCGCCTGCATCCCACCGGCTACGACGAGGTCAACTTCCTGTTCGCCGCCAACAAAGGCAGCCGCATGCAATTGATCAAAGAGGTAGCCTCGGGCGGGGAAGTATCCCGCCTAACCCTGGTGACCAAATCACTGGTGGCCAGCTCCATACCGCTGCCCACCTTGATCTTTGACGAAATCGATTCCGGGGTATCCGGCGATGTGGCCCTGAAAATGGGTAATATTTTACGGCAACTATCCAACGAACACCAGGTCATCACCATCACGCATTCGCCACAGATCGCTTCCAAGGCCGACCTGCACTACTTCGTCTATAAAGAAGTGCGCGATGACCGCACCGTTACTAAAATGCGGCAACTTTCTGACGAGGACCGGGTGCGGGCCATCGCCACCATGCTCAGCCAAAACCCGCCAAGTGAATCGGCCATCGAAAATGCCCGGGAATTGTTGAGCCACGCGGGCTAAGGGCGGGGCGGTTCATCCCGCAGACTTGAATTAAAAATCAACAATTAGTCAAAAACATGTCGAACAACTTATTGCAAGGAAAGCGAGGTATTATTTTCGGAGCATTAGACGAAAAATCGATCGCCTGGCAAGTGGCGGAGCGTTGTGTGGAGGAAGGCGCCGCCATCACCCTTACCAATGCACCGGTGGCCCTTCGCTTCGGGCAGCTCCAAGCGCTGAGCGAAAAGCTGAATGCCGAAATTATTCCGGCCGACGCCACCAAAGTGGAAGAACTAGAGGAATTGATCAATAAGTCGGTGGATGTACTGGGCGGCAAGCTGGATTTTGTACTCCACGCCATCGGCATGTCGTTAAATATCCGCAAGAAGCGGGAGTATACCGATTTGAAATACGATTGGCTGCAGAAAACCCTGGACGTTTCCGCGCTGTCTTTTCACAAATTGATGCAAACCCTCTGGAAGCTGGACGCCATGAACGAATGGGGCTCCATTCTGGGATTGAGTTATATTGCCGCCCAGCGCACCTTTCCCAACTACAGCGAAATGGCGGAAAGCAAAGCCCTACTGGAGTCTTTTGCGCGCAGCTTTGGCTACCATTTCGGGCAAAAGAAAAAGGTGCGGGTGAACACCATTTCGCAGTCGCCAACCATGACTACCGCCGGAAGCGGCGTCAAAGGTTTTGCGGAATTTTTCGACTATGCTGAAAAAATGTCGCCCCTGGGCAACGCTCCGGCCGAAGCCTGCGCCGATTACTGCGTCACCTTATTCTCGGACCTGACGCGCTACGTGACCATGCAAAACCTCTACCACGATGGCGGATTTTCGAGCATGGGGATGAATCCGGCGGTGTTGGAAATGTCGTGACGGCTTTTTCGGGAGGGGCAGTTGGCTAATGCGTAGAAATGGTCTCCTTTATTTAAAAAGACTTGCCACCGGTAGCAGCCCGGGCCTACCCTTAGCCGCCAATTTCGAACAAGCCCGCCAGAGTAACCATTACAATTAGAGGTGTATGCGCTACGGATTATGGCTGGTGTTGCTATTGTTCGGCACGGTAGGGATGGGGCAAGAGATACCGAGCACGGAAGATTTTCCCTCCAACTATTCCTCCGAACCGCAAGGCGAATTTGAAGAGGCGCCAGACACGCTGAGTATTTACTATTTTTTTGCGGACAATCCGGAAGAGGAATACGCCTTTAGTGATTCCACCCTTAATAATTATTATCACCAATTTGATCCAGTGCGGGATCGGGAACTGGACTATGCCCACCTGGGCAATGTCGGCTCCGCCCACCGTCCCATCGTGTATGAGCCGCGTTTTCGGCAGGGTTTCGATATTGGATTTTCCCAATTTGACCTTTATACAACGCCGGCCAAGGATTTGCGTTTTTACCGCATCGACCGGGCGTATACCAACCTGGGATTCAACCAGATCGGCAGCCAGTCTAATACCCGTACAACTGCCCAGTTTAGCCGCAACTTTTCCGGAGGGGTCAACCTGAGTTTGGATTACGATCGCATCACCCTTTCGGGGGATCAGGAGCTCTTTCCCCGGCAACTTAATCGCAATACTGCTTTTGCCCTCGGCCTTTGGAAACACGGGCGCCAAGGTAAATACGACGGTTTCTTCGCCACGGCCTTTAACGAAATTCAACAACAGGACAACGGGGGCATCGTCTCGGGGCCCACCGAAGAGGAAGGCTTTGAAACGCCAAGTTCGGCCCAGGTATTCCTCGATGAGGCCGAAACCCAACACGTATACCGGGATCTGGCTTATACGCAGTACTTGCGCCTGAATCGCGCAGGCGATTCCCTGGCCAAAGAAAACCGGCGCAATTACAGCCTGGCCCATTCCATCGTCTACGGTAGCAGCGAGTACAAATCGTTTGACGAGGGCGTAACGGCGGATTCGGCCTACTACGGCCCCTTCCTGACCGATGCGCGCGGATTGCGCCATTTTCTGCGCCTCCAAAAGGTCGAAAACGATTTCCGGCTGCGCACCTTCAAGTTGCAGGAGGACAGCGGGACAGCCGCCCCCCGGCGCCAGCGCGATCTGCTGGAACTCGGCCTAAAGCACGGCGTCTACTGGCTGGAGCAAGAACCCGCCGATTCCACGGTCAACAACCTTTTCGTTTACGGGCGCTGGCATTTTCAACCCGGCCCGGGGCTCGACCTGGAAACCTACGCGCATTTCGGATTGTGGAATAATGCCGGAGATTATCGCTTGAACGGCAAGCTGAGCCTCGGCATCGGCAAGCTGGGTAACTTAACCCTGGAGGCCACCAACCAACTGTACGAACCTTCCGTTCTGGCCCAACGCGCCTACATCAGCCAACGCCTCCTCTGGAATCAGGACTTGAAAAAGACGCTGGAAACCAATTTACGGGGAACCTACGAGCTGCCCGCCTTCCGGTTGAAACTATCGGGGCGTTACCATCTGATCAACAATTACGTGTATTTCGATACGCTCGGGCTGGCCCGGCAAATGGGAACACCGATCAGTATCTTACAATTGGTCTTGCAAAAAAATATCAAGCTCGGCGCCTTCCATCTGGATAATACCGTGGCGGCCCAATTTGCCAGCGAGGAAGATATCCTGCGCTTACCCCAACTCTTCGGCAAACACAGCCTCTACTACCGGGGCTTCTGGTTCGAGACCTTGCACATCCGCATCGGGCTGGATTTGCGTTACAATACCGATTATTTTGCCGATACTTACTTGCCGATTATCGGGCAATTTACCCTGCAAAACGAGCGGGAAGTGGAATTTTATCCCGCAGTTGACGGTTACCTAAGCATGCGAGTCGGCCGCTTCCGGGCCTTCTTCAAGTGGGAAAATGCGACCAATCTCCTGCTATCCGATCGCTTGTTTTACCAAACCGGCCTGTATCCGCACCCCACGGGTTCGGGCTTGCGCTTTGGCATCAAATGGCGCTTTGTGGATTAACCGTAATAGGCCTGGATCAGAACGGCGGAAACGTCGGCTAAGAGGGCGACGACGCCCAGGGCGAAGTGAAGACCAAGCCCTTCCGGCACGCAACCGTAAAGAACGGCCCGACCAGGAAACCCGTAGTCTGCCAAGTCCGCATTCACCAAATTTTGGGTTGGCAGACTGTATACACCATTACTGTTCACAAAATAAGCCCACGCTTATGAAGGCCAGATTGGAAAAAATCGACCCGGAATTCGGCAGTTCTTTCCGCATTCGCCGCTTTGACGATGAAGAGTGCAACCAGCCGCACTGGCATTTCCATCCCGAATACGAAATCGTGTATATTTCCAATGGCCGGGGAAAGCGCCACATCGGCGATCATATCTCCTATTTTGAAAATGGCGACCTTATCTTTCTGGGGCCCGACTTACCCCATTTTGGATTTACGGAAGAATTACTGGAAGAGCACGTGGAGATCGTCCTGCAGATGAAAGAGGATTTTCTGGGAACCGAATTCTTTCGCAAACCGGAATTAAGCGATATTCGTCGACTTTTTGAGCGGGCCCGGCAGGGTATATCCTTTTACGGGGACACCAAAAGGGAGGTAGGCCGCCGATTGGAGGCGATGGAGGCACTGAGCGGTTTGGATCGATTGCTTGAATTATTGCGCATGCTACAATTGATGGCCACTTCTCCGGAATACAAACTGCTGCAAGCCAGTGGTTTCGGCTTAGAGGTCAACGCCCGGGATCACGAACGCATCCAGGCGGTTTACCAATACGTAGAGGATCATTTCCAACGCCAGATCAGCCTCCAGGAAATCGCCGAGCGGGTGATGATGACGGTGCCCGCCTTTTGCCGTTATTTCAAAAGACTTACTAGCAAGACCTTCACCCAGTTTGTCAATGAGTACCGGGTGGCTTACGCCTGCCGGCTCCTGGCCGATGAGAATCTCAGTATTGCCGATGTCGGCTTTGATAGCGGCTTTAATAACATTTCGCATTTTAACAAACAATTTAAAGCCGTCACCCAAGTCAACCCGCGGGAGTACCGCAGGCGATTGAAGCGGCTGGTGGGTCATTAATTATTTGATAATTACGGTTTTACATTTACTTTACAATTAAATAAGAAATTGCGCTCTAAGAGTTTTTTGGGATTTTACCCTCTGGCGTGCAAATGACCATCTATGGAACCTCACGTCATCATTTTTTCGCCCCCTGGCGCTCAAAGATGGCTTGGTGAGCATCTAAATCCGGTCATTTTAGGCGTCAAAAGCAAACTCCCAACGAGCTCTAATAAAAAGTACCGAATTCGCAGGGTTTAGTTCATAATGTCATGAAACGAGAACTGGATATTGTAATTATTTCGGATGTCCACCTGGGCACCTACGGATGTCACGCCAAAGAATTGCTCAACTATCTCAAGAGCATCAAGGTAGACACCCTTATCCTCAACGGTGATTTCATCGATATGTGGCAGTTTCGCAAGCGTTATTTTCCCCGGGAGCACATGCAGGTTATACAGCGGATTTTGAAGATGGCTTCCAAGGGCACCAAGGTGTACTACATTACGGGTAATCACGATGACGCCCTGCGGCGCTACTCCGATTTCTCCTCGGGCAATGTCCACCTCCGCGATAAATTGGTATTGCAACTGAAAGGAAAGTCTTACTGGATCTTCCACGGCGATATTTTTGATGTATTCATCAAATATTCTCCCTTTATCGCCAAGTTGGGTGGCAAGGGTTACGACTGGCTGATTCTGTTTAACCGCTTGATCAATAAGGTGCGCGCTGCTTTAGGAATGCCCCGCATGTCGGTCGCCAAAAGGGTCAAAAACAGCGTCAAGGAGGCCGTCAAGTTTATTGCTGATTTCGAAGATACCGCTATTCAGTTGGCGGCGGAAGAAGATTACGACTACGTGATTTGCGGGCACATTCATCGTCCCCAGATGCGTTCCGTATCGATTAAAGACAAGAAAGTGACCTACCTCAATTCCGGTGATTGGATCGAAAACCTCACCGCCCTGGAATACAAGTGGGGCCGTTGGTCCATCTACGAATACGACGAGCTCGACTACGAGTTTGTCAATCCCAAATTACGGGTCCCGGAGGTCCAGCAGGAAGAAGAGGAAGAGGACAGCCTGGCCGGCAGCAGGCCGGAAGACATCTTCCAACAGATCGTACGGGGCGGCCTGCGGGAAGGTCACGGGGGTTAAGCCTCCTGCAATTGAGGGCGCACCCGGAGTAATTCGCCCAAACGGTAAAAAGCTTCCTCGATGGCTTGATTAGAAAACTTTTGCGCGCCCTCCAGGTGTTTGCGCAGCAGGAAGAAATACAGGTTTTGACTTTTCCAGATATCGGGTTCCAATTGAATTTGTTGCAGGGTTTCCAGGGTAAAACGTAGTTGCTCCAGAACCACCAGGGCGTTTTCCGCCCGGTTGAGCGAACGGAGTTCCCGGTAGATGCGTTCACTGGCCACCAACTTGAGCGATTGGATGTCGGTGTATTGAAGTTCCCATTTTTTGAATTCCTTGGCCAGCCGGTCGAGTTCCCGCTCGCGCAAAGGATGATCTTCGGCGAAATAGTAGTATAAGTCCTGGTTGACGATAAACTGAACGGCGTTGCGGTAAGCTTCGGGTACCGGTTGGTTGCTATTGCGCATGCTGTTCATCAGCATGTAGGTGTCCTCGTAAATTTCACGGAATACGGTTTCGATGCGCTCCAGGCTGCCGGCCGTTACCAGGTCGAAAATTTTGCGTCGCTCATCGTAGAAGAGTTCTTCGATGGTGAACTTTTCGGGCCCGAAATAATCTTGCAGGGCGC
>CAYWHT010000068.1:0-11829 GCA_964458135.1 uncultured Saprospiraceae bacterium
ACCGATGAGCAACGCAGTCTATCGCCGAAAGAAGCCGCGAAAACGATCAGGTATTGCACTACCCTTTGTCCGCCTCGCTGCGTTGAAAAGCCTCGCCTTAGTTTTGGGGCTATGCCTACGTTTTTGGCCTCTGACCCTGCGGCCAGGATCTCGCGCTGGGCGCCAAAAAAATAGCGACGTCCGATTTCCACAAACCCTGATTTGCCAGACTATATTTATCCCTTACGGCGGTTTCGGTTTTTCCCGCGTTGATGCCCTTTGCCTCCGCCATTGCTGCCGCCGTTTTGGCTGCCGGAACGTTTGCGTCGTCGGCTGGGAGTAGACAGGTTATTGATGGCGGTTTCATCGTCGAGTTTGAGCCGGCCGTTGGAGAGAGCCAGTAAATCGGCTTTGATCGTTTCGTCGCTCACGAAGTGTTCTTTATTCCAGGTTTTATAAGCCAGTTTCATATAGGCGCCGATCACCCGGACAAAGCCGTCGCGCTTGGTGCCGGGGGGCATAGACATGGCCTTTTTGATCAGGCGGTGCACGTTATTGCCGTAGTGTTTGAATTCGGCTACGGTTTGCGGGTAGGGTATTGCTTCCGGCTGCTTGTAAATATCTTCCGGCTTGGGGATATCCCCACTGGGTGGAACGACATCGATCTCGTAGTCGGCGATCCGGAAAAGGTGTTTCCAGAGTTTTTCCCGATAGTCGTCCATGTTGCGATTTTGGGGATTCATCTGGTGCATGAGGTCGATGATCCGCTCGGCCAGTGCCTGGCGATATTTGGGGTTGTCCACCGTTTTGGCGTAATTGATTAACTTTTGCACATTGCGGCCGTACTCCGGAATTATTAACTCCGGTCTCTGGGAGTTGTACTCCATGTCCAGCTCTTTGGTGGACCCATTTTTTTCTTGCTCATCCCTATTCATAGCGCAAGGGTTAATTTACTGTTTGGAAAAGCCGGGGAGTCCGTCCGCACGCGGGCGTCGCGAAGCCGTATCGTGGATTTGAACATCCGGATGGGAAAGGCGCTCGAGATAAATCAGTTGATAGTAATTCCCGGAAGCGGACACCGGTGGGTTTCCCGTTGAATCTTACAATCTGTTGGTGAAGGTAATATTTTTCAGGAACAACACCTAATGCCCGCTTACGGTTTATTCTACGGTAACGGATTTAGCGAGGTTGCGCGGCTGGTCGACGTCGCATCCGCGTTCCACGGCGATGTAGTAAGACAATAGCTGGAGCGGTATGACTGAGAGCAGCGGCGTAAGGGGTTCTTCCGTTTCCGGTATTTCGATGGTGTAGTCGGCCAGTTGGCTAATGGCTTTGTCGCCTTTGATCGTCACGGCGATCACCATTCCTTTGCGCGCTCTGACTTCCTCGATATTGCTGCGGATTTTTTCGTAGGCGCTCTTGTTGGTGGCGATGACGATTACCGGCATATCCTCGTCGATAAGGGCAATAGGACCGTGCTTCATCTCTGCGGCCGGATAGCCTTCGGCGTGGATATAGGAAATTTCCTTGAGCTTCAGGGCGCCTTCCAGGGCCACCGGGAAATTGTAACCGCGACCGAGGTAAAGGGCATTCGGTTTATCCTTAATTTCTTTGGCGATGGATTTGATTTGCTCGTCGTAGGCCAACACCTCTTTCAACTTCTGGGGGATGGTTTCCATCTCGTTGAGGAGTTGGTGGAAATAAGACTCGGAGATGGTGCCCCGCTTGCGGCCAATGGCGAGCGCCATGAGGGTGAGCAGGGTGAGCTGGCCGGTAAAGGCTTTGGTGGAAGCCACTCCGATTTCCGGTCCGGCGTGGATATAAGAGCCGGCATGGGTCATGCGGGCGATGGAGGAGCCAACCATATTGACGATGCCGTAGAGAAGGGCGCCCCGTTTTTTGGCGATTTCGAGTGCGGCGAGCGTATCGGCAGTTTCCCCGGATTGGGAGATGGCGATGACGACATCTTCTTCGTCGAGGATTGGATTGCGGTAGCGAAATTCGGAGGCGTATTCTACTTCTACGGGTATGCGGGCCAGTTCTTCAAAAAGATACTCGCCGATGAGCCCGGCGTGCCAGGAAGTACCGCAAGCGGCGATGATAAAGCGTTTGGCCGATTGGATGCGATTGGCGTATTCATCGATGCCGCCGAGTTTGATCCAGCCCTCCTGGGCGTTGAGCCGGCCCCGCATGGCGTCGCAGATGGTCGTGGTTTGCTCGTGGATCTCTTTGAGCATGAAGTAGTCGTACCCTCCTTTTTCGAGCATTTCGATACGCATATCGAGTTCCTGGATGAAGGGCGTCTGGGGCTCGTTATTGATGGTTTTGATCTCGAGATCATCCCGGCGGATGATGGCAATTTCTTCATCCTTGAGATAGACGACCTTTTTGGTATATTCCACGATGGGGGTGGCGTCGGAGGCCAGGAAATATTCGTCTTTTCCGATGCCGATTACCAGGGGGCTTCCCTTGCGGGCGGCGACTAATTTGCCGGGGTCTTGCCGATCGATTAGTACAATGGCGTAGGCGCCCACCACGCGGGAGAGGGCAATGCGCACGGCTTCTTCAATGGGGAGGTTTTCCTGGTTCTGAAGTTCTTCGATGAAATGAACGAGCACTTCGGTATCCGTCTTGGATTGGAAGCGATGACCGTCCTTTTCCAAAGACTTTCTCAGCAAATTGTAATTCTCGATGATGCCGTTGTGCACCAATGCGATACGGCCGTTGCCCGAAAGATGGGGGTGCGCATTGATGTCGTTGGGTTCGCCGTGGGTGGCCCAGCGCGTGTGGCCGATACCCAGTTGCCCGAAGAGTTCGGCCCCCTGGGTATGCTCTTCCAATTCCTTGACTTTTCCCTTGCGCTTGATAATCTGTAAATCGCCGTTGAGCAACGCCAAACCGGCGCTGTCATAACCGCGGTACTCGAGGCGACGCAGGCCTTTGATAAGTACTGGGTACGCTTCCTGGGGACCAATGTAGGCTACAATTCCGCACATGACTTGAGATCTTTTTGAGGTTACGGTATTATAAATCAAAATGTTTAAAATCGCGTAAAATTCACCTGCAACCGAATCGGATATTCCGGATGCTCCGTTCCAAAAAGAACGGCGCGGTTGGGCACCTCGGTTGGGAAAGGCGTCGCACGGGAGAATTCATTGGAGGGGAAAGAAACGGTCAGGTATATCTCGTTACTAGCAGCCCCCTCGATGATTTGCTGTAGTTGCGTACTGATGTTAAACCGGTAAATCGTGGGTTCGCCTTCCCTTTGAAGGGGCATTCCTCCGAAAAGGGAAAGATCACTGATCAAAAAAGCGGCATCTTCGATGAGCAACAAATCGCCGTCTTCATCGGGAGCGGCCAGTAAAATTTGCGGGGGTGGGGTGAAAACATTGATATTGTCTTCGGGAAGGGAAGCCACTCGTACTTCGAGCTGCGCTTGATTGATGACCGTGTTCTGTATTTCGCTGAGATCGGTTAGGGATATACGGGCATCAACGCCGGCCATACCCTGAACGTAGATGTAATCCTCGCCGGAATCCGGGTTTTGCAATGCCTCGCCGACGAGGGTTCCCTCATACCCATGATCAAAGGTAACAAAACGGCCGCTAAATTCATTCATTTCAAACCGAAATTGTTTTTGGGTCGTATCGTTTTGGGTGTAATACAGGTAAATTCCGGCCCGTTGATCGTTGCGAAGGTTGAAACTGATAATCTGTTCGGTGGCGCGGGTAGGTTGCAGATGCAAGCCAGGCAGGAATTCCAGGAATGCCGAGTCCGATTCCAGTACCGTAGTATCTAAATTCAGCAGTTCTTCGCCAAAAGCCTGATCCAGATGGACCCTTAAATGCGGGAAGAGAATCGTGTCGGGCTCGTCTTCAATGAGGTAATCCACTACGGGAAAGCTGCTGGTGGACGGCGTGAACGTCTCCCGGGCAAGTACTTCCGGATCTGTCAGGAGGGAATCCGTGGAGAAATACTCCCGGTCGGGAGGGAAAAATTCGGTGATGCGGTGTACTTCCATACCGTAATCCTGCTGGAGGCGGCCGTAAAAGCCACTGGTGTCGTAGGGCAGCACGAGGACGACCGAGTCCAGGCGGCTGTTGGAAAAATCCGGATCGGGTCTGCTCAAACGGGGTTGGATATAAATGGAAGAACGGCTTTTTCCGAAAATGGGGTCCCGGAAATCGCCGAATAAATAGCGTTGTAGCTGAAAGTTAAAAGAAGGGGTGAAGGTGCGGAGGGTATCCACTCCGGCCACCGTTTCGGCCTTTATGGGCAGGGTGTCGGTGAAACCGAAGTTGACCTGATCTTCCTCCAGTAGCTCGGTGCCGAGGGACATGGGATCGGAACAAGCCGTCAACAACAAACACAATAGCGCCAAAGCGCCGCCTAACCATATCGCTTTTCTCATACGACAGATCTTGTTTCGTTTAAATAGTCTTTGGTGAGTTGAATTAAGGATTACGCAGGAAGAACCCTGGTGAATTGGTTGTACCGGAGTGGAAAAATGAAGGGCGACCCCTGGCCGCCCTTTTTAAGAACCTGTTTTATTCGGTAACTTCCTCGGCGAGGAGGGAGTGATAGAATTCGAGGTAGGCAGACAAATAGTCATCGGGCCCATGGTACTCCAGTACGGGCTTATCCGTTTTGTTCAACGCTTTCTGAACGGATTCCGAGTAGCTTTCGCTGCCTTTGATTACGGCATCCGAAAAAGAAATGGCGCCATTGTGCAGGGTGACGCCGCTACCATTCTGGTAAGGGGTCAAATCGTCGGACGTCAAGTTGTTAATCGTCGCCTTGGCCAGGAAGCTATCCGAAATTTGGTCGGCCAGTTGGTCCTGGTAGGCCGAATAAATCACCTTGGCTCCCTGGAACAACGGCTCGTTTTTGTAGGCCGTTTTCAGGTACAGGGGCACAAGACTCGTCATCCAGCCGTGGCCGTGCACAATGTCCGGCGCCCAGCCAAACTTCTTGACGGTTTCGACAACGCCTTTGCAGAAGAAAACCATCCGGTCTACGTTGTCGTCAAACGGCTTGCCTTCCTTGTCGGCCAGCATGGCCTTGCGCTTGAAAAAGTCGTCATTATCTAAAAAGTAAACCTGCATCCGGGCTTCCGATAATGAGGCTACCTTGATGATTAATGGATAATCATCGTCGTCTACGATGATGTTCATGCCGGAGAGCCGCACCACCTCGTGCAAGCGATGACGACGCTCGTTAATCGTTCCGAACCGCGGCATGAGAATGCGAATTTCCATGCCGTTTTCCTGAATATACTGAGGCAAATGTCGGGTTATCTCAGACACATGGGACGCCACCGTGTAGGGACGCATCTCCTGTGCGACGATCAGCACTTTCTTTTTACTCATATTACCTGGTATATGGATTAAACTAATGTATTGTCCGCCACAGCTTTAGTTTTAAGATTGCAAAGATACAAAAAAATCCACACCTTAGAATCGTAAGTCGCTGCAGGGATTCAATACCGGTATAACAATTTCTTTTAGCGAAAGGATATAAGCAATGCTCTAAAGCCGGCGAAAAGCATTCCGAAGGTTTTGGGCCTGAAAAAAAAGGCAATACAGGATAACGCCGGTCCCTCTTGCGAATAAATTTACGAAATATTGCCGATCGCTTCGCGACGAGAATGGTAAGTTTGCGCCCAATATTAAAATAGAACAAAAAAGGCTACACCGGAATGAAATTCCGCGGTAGTCCGATCAACCAATCACTCAAAGAACTTCTGAGGCGAAGAAATACCGAAGCCCCCGGCCAGCTATGGAAATCGTAAAGACCATCAATTCGTTGCGCAGCCGCCTTTCTCCGGACCGAACGGTTGGGTTTGCGCCCACCATGGGAGCTCTGCACGAGGGGCACCTGGCTTTGGTTCGGCGGTCCGTTCGGGAAAACGATCAAACGGTTTGTAGTATTTTTGTAAATCCCACTCAATTCAATGAGCCGGCCGACCTGCGGCGTTATCCTCGTACGCCTGCTAAAGACGCGGAACTCCTGCAAAAGGTTGGTTGTGATCTCGTTTTCCTGCCCAACGAAACGGAAATCTACCCCCCCGAGGGCTTGGAAGTCCCCCCGATGGAGTTTGGCGCACTAAATCGCGTGTTGGAAGGAACGCACCGCCCCGGGCATTTCGATGGGGTAGCCCGGGTCGTCTGGCGCCTGCTGGATATCGTACAACCGCAGCGCCTCTATATGGGGCAAAAGGATTATCAACAATTCCTCGTCGTGCGTCATATGATCCGGCAATTGGGCTTAGGCGTCGAATTAGTCCGCTGTCCGACAGTTCGGGAGCCCGACGGGCTGGCCATGAGCTCGCGCAATCAGCGTTTGACGCTGGAGGAGCGGCAACGGGCCCTGGCGCTGCACCGCGCGCTCCTGCAGGCCGAAGAACAACTCGATCAAAAGCCCGTACGCGAAATTGAAGCGGCGGCGCTGCAATATTTGGTCGAGGCCGGATTGCGACCCGACTATTTCGCCATCGTAGACGGCCACAACCTGGCGCCGGTGCAACGCCCCGTACAACACAATATCATCGTCGCCTGTGTAGCCGCCTGGGCCGGAAACGTGCGCTTGATTGACAACCGGATGCTCCGCGAAGATGTCAGTAGCATGTAAAACTATCCGTCCGCTCGCGCAGTTATATTCACAGAGTTTAGATAAGGGATACCTAATTTTGTTCTAAAAGGCGCCCTGCTTGGAATGTCATTCTGACTTTATGCCAAGTTTTTTGCTTTTTAACAAAATTTTATACCAAAAACCATATGCTGATCCATAGATTCAAGTCAAAGATTCACCGAGCGACTGTCACCCAGGCCGACCTTAACTACGTGGGAAGTGTTACCATTGATGAAGCGCTGATGGAAGCCGCCAATCTCATTGAAGGAGAGCGTGTGCAAATTGTCAACAACAACAACGGCGAACGTTTGGAAACCTACGTCATTAAGGGAGCACGCGATTCCGGCGTCATCTGTTTAAACGGAGCCGCGGCGCGCAAAGCACAAGTCGGAGATACCGTGATCATCATCTCTTACGCCTGGATGGAAGTTGAAGAGGCCCGCCATTACCGACCCCATGTTGTTTTCCCCAATGCCGAAAACCGCATGAGCTAAGGGGGTGGAGCGATAAAATCCGGTAAAGTTCTGCTATCTTTGTCCGGCCTTAGGAAAAATAGGAAAAGCTTGAAAAGGAAAATTATCAACTTCTTGAAGTTTTTGCTTTTCCTCGGTTTGGGGATTGGCATTTTGTACATCGTATACTGGAATCAAAATGCCGCTTTTCAGGAAGACTGCGCCCAGCGCGGTATTGCCGAAGCGGATTGCAGCCTGTGGCGCAAAGTGCTCAGTGATTTTGCGAGTGTCAACTACTTTTGGATTTTGTTGGTGCTGCTGGGGTTTATCCTGAGCAATATCAGCCGGGCGATCCGCTGGAGAATGCTAATCCGGCCTTTGGGGTATCAGCCGCGCCTGCGCAATGCTTTTTTATCGATTGCGATCGGATACTTCGCCAATCTCGGGCTGCCGCGTTTGGGAGAGATCGTCAGGGCGGGAACCCTGGCCCAGTACGAGAAAATCAAAGCGGAAAAGGTCATGGGAACCATCGTCGTAGACCGGGTCATTGACGTGATGAGCATCCTGTTGGTCACGGGCTTGGCGCTCGCCCTGGAATTCGACACGATCATGGCCTTCTTCCGGGAAGAAGCCGATATCGGCAGCCGGATCAACAGCGGGGGGCAACTGCTGGCTATCCTGGGGGGCGTCGGCCTTCTGGGGCTTTTGTTGCTGTGGGCGTTTCGCCGGGTTTTAATGCGCACGAAGCTGTTTCGTAAAATAGTGGATATTTTGAGGGGTTTTTGGGAGGGGGTCAATTCGGTGCGTCAGCTCGACCGACCGTGGTTGTTCATAGTGCACAGCGTGAATATCTGGCTGATGTATTTTCTGATGACCTACCTTTGTTTTTTCGCTTTTACGCCCACGCGGGAGCTCTCGCCCCTGGCGGCCTTGATGGTATTCGTATTTGGCGGGTGGGGCGTCGTGGTCCCCTCGCCGGGTGGAATGGGCACGTACCATTTTCTCGCTAAAACCGCGCTGGAAATGTACGGCGTTAGTGGTGACAATGCTTTCTCCTGGGCCAATATCGCGTTTTTCTCCATCCAGCTTGGCTGCAATGTGACTTTGGGAATTATTGCCCTGATTGTGTTGCCCGTCATCAACCGCGATTATCACCCCCAAAATGTGCTTGCCTGGAACCCTGCTAGTCAAAATGCGCCTAAAGAAGCCTATGAAAGTGACCGATACGATCCGGAACAAAATTAAAGCCGCTGAGCCCGCCCGCCGGCAAATTCAACAATGGCGGCAAGGCGGCGAGCAAGTGGTGTTTACAAATGGCTGCTTTGACTTGTTGCATTACGGGCACATCCATTACCTGGGAGCGGCGCGCGAACTGGGAGACCGGCTGGTCGTCGGGTTGAATTCGGCCAGTTCGGTAGCCCGCCTGAAGGGCGATCACCGCCCCATTAACGACGAGCAGACTCGCCGTCACATGCTCGGGGCCTTGTTTTTTGTGGATCTGGTAGTGGGCTTCGAGGAAGATACGCCCTATCAGCTCATTAAAACTTTACAGCCCGATGTCTTGGTTAAGGGCGGGGATTGGAAAGTAGAAGATATCGTCGGCGCTGATTTGGTTATGAAAAATGGCGGAGAAGTTTGTAGTTTGCCCTATATCGAAGGATATTCTACTTCCGCCATTGAACAAAAGATTCGAAGCTGGTAACATAATCAGTTGTATCCATGGAACTGCGAACCGTAATTGCGCATCTGGAAGAAATTGCGCCCCCTGTTTACCAGGAGGACTATGACAACGCCGGCCTGATCGTCGGCAGCCCCGGCATGGAAGTGAGGGGAGTGCTAGTGTGCCTGGACAGCACCGAAGCGGTCATCGAGGAAGCGGAAAGAAGGGGGTGTAACCTGGTCGTAGCGCATCACCCCATCATTTTCAAAGGGCTCAAAAAGCTTACCGGAAGCAACTACGTAGAACGCACCGTCATCAAGGCCATCCGGGCCGGAATAGCCATCTACGCCATCCATACCAACCTGGACAATGTGTACTACCGGGGCGTCAACGCTAAGATCGCCGAGCGGCTTGGTCTGCAATCCACACGTCTGTTGGCCCCAAAGTCAACCATGCGCAAACTGTACACTTTTGTGCCGGCGCTGTTGCGCCAGCAAGTGGAGGAAGCGCTCCAGGCGGCGGGCGCCGACGAGGTGGCCTGCATCAATCAATACAGTCTGAGCACCCAACTCGATCGCAAGACCAACGGGCTGGGCGTAGAACACGTCAGGCTCGAAGCCCTCTTTCCCGCCGACAAACAAGGCCGGATGATCAACGCCCTGCGCAACAGTCAGCCCAATAGCCAGGTGCCCTACGACATCGTCAATTCCGAAAAAGCCAGCGAATGGGTGGGGTCCGGAATGATTGGCGAACTCGCCGAACCGCTCGCCGAAATGGACTTCCTCCGCTATCTCAAAGAAGCGATGCACACCAGCTGTGTGCGCTACACGCCATTACTCGGTAAAAAAGTGAAGCGGGTCGCCGTATGCGGCGGCGCCGGAGGCTTCCTGCTTTCCCGTGCTATCCGCGAGGACGCCGATGCTTTCGTAACCGCCGATTATAAGTACCACGAATTTTTTAACGCCGATGGGCATTTGATCATCGCCGACATCGGGCATTACGAGAGCGAACATTTTACCATAGAACTATTGCAAGAGATTATTTCTCAAAAATTTAGTACTTTTGCAACTTATTCCACGGAGGTACGAACCAATCCGGTGCATTACCTTACCTGATCATTGAAAACCACAAATGCTCATATGGCTACCGAACCACCCGTAGCGGAAAAACTCAAAAAGCTTTACGAGTTACAAACCATCGATTCCCAAATCGACGAAATCGAAGTGCTCAAGGGAGAGCTGCCCATCGAAGTCAGCGATTTGGAAGACGAAATCGCCGGCCTGGATACCCGCATCAGCCGATTACAGGGAAATATCGATGAACTGGAAGGGGAAATCAGCAAGCATCAGGCCAATATTAAAGAAGCCGAAAGCCTGATCGAGCGTTATGAATCTCAGCTGGATAACGTACGCAATAACCGCGAGCACGACGCCCTGACCAAGGAACTGGAATTACAAAAATTAGAGATCCAACTCAGCGAAAAGAAAATCCGGCAAGCCCAGGAAGAAATCAATAATAAAGAAGAGACGCGCAACGGTACCGAAGAACGCAGGGCGCGCAAAGAAAAAGAGCTGGAAGCCAAGAAAGTGGAACTCGAAGAAATCCGGGCCAAAACCCAAAAAGAAGAGGACGAATTGCGCAAGCAATCGGAAAAAGCCCGCAAACAAATCGAAGACCGCCTGCTGAAAGCCTACGATAAAATACGCTCTTCCTACCGGAACGGATTAGCCGTAGTGACCGTAGAACGTAACTCCTGCGGGGGATGCTTCAACAAAATTCCGCCACAAGTACAACTCGAAATCGCCATGCGTAAGCGGATCATCGCCTGTGAGCACTGCGGGCGTATCCTCGTCGACGACTACGTGGCCAGCGGCGGAGAAGAACAGCCGCAGGAAGCGACTTAGCGCCCGGGGAGAAATCAAAACTAATAATGACTTTAGCCGAACCGATTTTACCGCAATCGAAGAAAGCTGCTACCTGACTCCGTTTCGACAGATTGATTTTCGGTTATCCCCCAATTCCTTATGGCTGTCATCCGAATTCATAATCCCATTTCTCCCCATCGCCTTTCCGGCATCGCCCTCTTCCTCTTTTTCCTGTTGTGCTCCCATTGCCGGGGATGGGCCCATTATTTCGAATTTACCCTTTCCGCCCGTCAGGCTTACGAGCTGGCGACCAGCCTCCGCTTTGACGAGGCCAACGCCGTACTTTCCCGCATTCACCTGCGAGATCCCGATAACCTCATCGTCTATCACATTGCCAATTACATCGACTTTTTCAAGCTATACATCAACGAAGACGAAGCCGTTTACGATCAACTCAAAAACAACCGGGACCGCCGCCTCGCCAAGATCGAAACGCAAGGGGATCCCAACGATCCCTACTACCTCTACGCTCAGGCCAACATCCGGCTCCAGTGGGCTTTGGTGCGGCTCAAATTCGGGCACTATCTAGGCGCTTTTACCGACGTCAACAAAGCCCATAAGTTGCTGGAAGAAAATCGCGAACGCTTCCCCGATTTCATGCCCAACTATAAGGATCTCGGCATTCTTCACGCCATGGTTGGAACGATTCCCGACAACTATCTCTGGGGCGTCAAGTTGCTTTCTGGTTTGGAGGGGACCATCGCCCAGGGTAAAGCCGAAATCGAGCGCGTACGGCAGTACGCGAAGCGGCGCGATTTCATCTTTGGGGCCGAAACCGATATTCTTTACGCGTTTTTGTTGCTCCACCTAAGTAAGGAAGAAGACAAGGCCTGGGAGGTTGTGCGTCAAACGAACTTGCAGCCGGAAGAAAACCCCCTGCACGGTTTTGTCATGGCCAATATCGCCATGCGCACCGGCCGCAATGATCGCGCCATAAAGCTACTGGAGGCTTGCCCCCGGGGAGATCGGTATCTGGCTTTTCCCTATCTGGACTTTATGCTGGGGCTCGCCCGGCTACGCAAGCTGGACGCCGGGGCTGATCAACCGTTAAAGCGTTTTCTGGAATCTTATGACGGCGCCAATTTCGTCAAAGAAGCTTACCAAAAGCTGGCCTGGCATCAGCTGCTTCGTGGCCGCACCGAGGGTTAGCAAAATTATATGAAGCTGTGCCGGGAACAGGGGG
>CAYWHT010000069.1:0-11819 GCA_964458135.1 uncultured Saprospiraceae bacterium
GGCGTGGATCTCGTCTTGGGCGCCGCGGAAAAATTTCGCATCCTCTATTATATCGACGGGCTGGAAAAGTCGCCGGGCAAAGCCATGGTGCAAGCCGGAGAAGTCAGTGAAGCCAAAGACTTCGTCAATGCCTTTTCTTTTGGCGACCGCACCCGTTCCTTCCTCAAAGTACAAGACGGTTGCAACTATAACTGCACTTTCTGCACCATTCCGCTGGCCCGCGGCAAGAGCCGTTCGGACAGCGTGGATAATGTGGTGAGCAACGCCCGGGAGATCGCCGGCATGGGGGTCAAAGAGATCGTGCTCACCGGCGTCAATATCGGGGATTTCGGCAATGGGACCACCGTCATCGAAGGCGCCCGCCCCAAGAAGGAGGCGCTGTTTATTGACCTCATCCGGGCCCTCGATCGAGTTGAAGGGATCGAGCGGTTCCGCATCTCCTCCATCGAGCCTAACCTGTGCACCGACGAAATCATCGAATTCGTAGCTGGGTCCCAACGCTTCGCGCCCCACTTCCACATGCCCTTGCAGTCGGGTAATAACAAGCAGTTGCGGCAGATGCGCCGCCGCTACAAACGGGAGCTGTACGCCGGGCGAGTGGCGAAGATCAAAGCGCTCATGCCCCACTGCTGCATTGGGGTGGACGTTATCGTCGGTTTCCCCGGCGAAACGGAGGAGGATTTCCTGGAGACCTACCGCTTTCTCAACGCAATGGACATCTCCTACCTGCACGTATTCACCTACTCGGAGCGGAGCAATACGCCGGCCGCCGGAATGGAGGGCGTGGTACCGGTAGAAGAGCGCCGCCGCCGCAATAAGATGCTCACCATCTTGAGTGATAAGAAGCGGCGCCATTTTTACGAACAATTCCTGGGGCAGAGCCGGCCCGTACTGTTCGAAAAGAGCAAAGCGCCCGGCCGCATGTCGGGCTTTACCGATAATTACATCCGCATCGAGGCGCCCCTCGAAGCAAGCCTCCTCAACACCACCGGCGAAGTTCGGCTCGAATCGATCAACGATCAAGGGCTGGTAGCTATCGAAACCGTAAAAGACCTGATGCTTTAATGAGCACTTCGTTTGGACGCCTCTTCGAAATCTTGCGCCGGGCGGCCGCTCACCTGCGGGAAGCCACTGGCGAAGACCCTTTTCTCAGCCGCGAAGATTTTCGGCGCAAGCTGAACACCGTTGACCTTTCCAAGCAGCCGCTGCTGGAAAGCCTTTACCATTTCGTACTTGCCCAAGAAAACAGCCCCCGGAGCCGCATCACCGAAAAGGATATCGATCAAGCCCTGGAACGGGCGCTCTCCCAGGTGATTACCGCCTACCAATTGGCGCCCGGCCCCCTCTCCGCCGAAGCCGAAGAAGAACTGCAATTTTACGGGGCGGCCCATCTCGAACTGGGCAGGACGTTAAAAGCCGCCGCCCAACAAGCGGCGCCCATTCCGCCCCGCGAATTGGCCAACAAGCTGGAATCGCTGGCTGAAGCCCTGGAGCCGGTCAACTACCATTCCGGAGAATACAGCCCTTTCAAAGGCATTTACCTGCCCGCCCAGTTGGATGAACTGACGCCCGCCATCTTCCGGGAAGTGCTGGAGCAATTTTTGCGCGAATTTGGCGGGGGCGACTTCCGGGTGGAGCGCCTCATCCGCGCGGAATCCTATTTCCCGGATTTCACCAACCGGCAACCTTCCGCCGAACGGCAGGCCCTCGCCCGGGAGGTGGTGGAGCTTTTCCGGCAACAATTGCACCAGCTGTCCGTCGCCATACTCGAAAGCCCACGCTACGGCTGGCGCCCGATGTTTATCGTTGGCTTAAATCCCGCGGGCAATTTGGTAGGATTGCAGTGTAATGTGTTGTGGGAGTAAAAAAAACTAAAGGGCCCTCCAAACGGAAGATGGGCTAGCGCCTCGGCCTAGCCCATCTTTCCACCCTCGACTATCGTCCACCCATTCAATTCAGCAGCTCCTGCTCCCGCTCCTCATAACCGAAGAGTTCCTCCAGGCTCAACTCCTGCAATTCGCCGTACTTGCCGAGGGCGACGAAATCCAGTTTCTCCTTATCGCCGATGATGGCCACATTGTAATCTTTATCCTTGATATACTTTTCGTGGAAGACGCGCAAATCGGTGAAGGTCATGCCCTCCACCCGTTCGAAGATGTCGCGGCGCAGATCGTAATCCAGGCCTTTCTCTTGGGCGTTGAGGTAGTTGAACAGCACGGAGGTTTTGGTCACCCGCTCGCTGGCGATCTTTTCCAGGATGGACTTTTTGGCGGTCTCGAAGCTGGCCTGCGATTTGGGCAGCTCGTTGATCAGGTTCATCAAGGCGTCCATCGCTTCCTCCTGCTTATCGGCCTGGGTGCCCACGTAGGCCATCATGCGGTCGTTGGCCTCCAGCTTATCGCCCTGCAGGTAGCGGGAGAATACCGAATAGGCCAGGCCCTGCGCTTCCCGGATTTCCTGAAATACCAGGGAAGACATGCCGCCCCCGAAATATTCGTTGAACAGCCGCGCCTCCGGCGCAATATCCGGATTGAATTCCGGGCCGGGGCTGTTGAAGATAATCTCCGCCTGCACCATATCGTAATCGGTAAAGAACACCTGCGGGTCATCAGCCGCCAATTCCGCAAATTCCCGGCGCTCGGGCACGGGTTGCAGCTCTCCGGGCACGCGATGGTGTTCTTTAAGGACACTTTCTAGTTCCTGCAGACTCATCGGCCCGTAGTACATCACTTTGTGCTGGGTTTGCGGCAGGCTTTTGATTTGGGCGATGAGCTCCTCGGACTGCAGTTTGTCCAGCTCCCCGTTGGATAGCACGTTGGTGAAGGGCGATTCCTTGCCGTAACGCACGTAATTCATCAGCCCGCTCCAGAGGATTTGCGATTTGCTTTTCTTGTTATCGGCGCGCTCCTTGTGGGTATCGGAAATCATGTTGCGCAGCACTTCCTCGTCGCCCTGCGGGTTGGCCAGCAAATGCTCAAAGAGATCCATGGCCGGCGCCATGTTTTCGCTAAGCCCGGTCAGGGTCACGTAAATGCGATCGTTGGAGGAGAATACCGAGAAGTTGCACCCCAGTTTGTAGAATTCTTTCTTCACCTCTTCTGCCGGCATATCGGTCGTGCCCAGGTACTCCAGGTAATTGAGCGCCAATTCGATCTGCGGATCTTCGTTGGTGCCGAACTCAAACAGGTAGTATAAGGTAAACAGCTCGTTTTCCTGGTTCTGCTTGTGCAGGATGGGAATGCCGGGCGCCATTTCCGACTGGGCGATGTCTTCCTGGTAATCGACAAAGACAGGCTGAATGGAGGATACTTCCCGCTTCTCGATTTTTTGGTGAAATTCCGACTTCGTGCTTCGGTCCAATTGCACTTTGGTAATCGCGGGTTTTTCCACCTCTTTTTTATTGGGATCTTCGCCGGTTTTCTTGTAAATGGCTACGAAGTTGTCATCGCGGTAGTGTTCCTTGACGAAGGCCACCAGTTCTTCCTTGGTGATCGCGGCCATACGGTCGATTTCGCTCAGGTAATCCTTCCACTCGATGCCGTTGGTGAAGGCCATCACCATGTCGTTGGTGCGGGAGTAATTGCTCTCCAGTCCGCGCATGCGGCTCTTCTTGAAGTCGTTGACGATCGCCTCCATGAGCCAGTCTTCGAATTCCCCTTGCTTGAGCAGTTCGATCTGCTCCAGTAGTTTGTCGCGCACCTCTTCCAGGCTTTGCCCCTCCCGGGGGTTGCCGTAGAGCACGTGGATGCTGTAGTCGTTCATCGTCATGGGGTAGCTGCCGCCGCGCAGGATTTGCTGCTTTTGCACCAGGTTGAGATCAATGAGGCCGGCCGTACTATTATTGAGCAGGTAGTCGACCATCATCAGTTTAGGCTGATCCGGGTGGTTGGTGCCGCCAAAGCGGAAGCCCACCTGTACGGATTCGGCATCGGGCCCGTAGACGGTATCGTGTGCCGTTGCGCTCAGCGGCGGTTCTTCCACCGGCTCGTAATCTTCGAGCTCGGAGCGCTCCAGTTGCCCGAAATATTGGTCAACAAGCTGGATCGTCTTTTCCGGATCGAGATCGCCGCTCAGACATACGGCCATATTGTTGGGTACGTAGTACTTGTCGAAGTAGGCATTGATGTCCTTGATGGAAGGATTCTTGAGGTGCTCAATGGTGCCGATCACGGTTTGCGTGCCGTAGGGGTGCTTTTGGAACATATTGGCCAGCATGCGCTCATAGACTTTGCGGAAGTCGTTGTCCAGACCGCGGTTCTTTTCTTCGTATACCGCCTCTAATTCGGTGTGGAACAAGCGATTGACGATGGTGCTAAATCGTTCGCTTTCAATTTGAAGGAAGTTTTCTAGTTGATTCGAAGGAATATTGTTGACGTAGACGGTGCGGTCGGTAGTCGTATAGGCGTTCGTACCCTTCGCGCCCAGAAAGGCCATCATTTTGTCGTATTCGTTGGCGATGGCTAATTCTGAAGCTTCATTGGATACCTGGTCAATTTTGGCGTAATACGCCTTGCGTTCGGCCGGATCTTCCAGAGTGCGATAATGCTCAAACATGTTCTCAATACTGTCAACGTATACCTTTTCCTTTTCCCAGTTTTTGGTTCCGAAGCGGGTCGTGCCTTTAAACATCATGTGTTCCAGGTAATGCGCCAGGCCGGTGGAGTTGGCGGGGTCAAACTTTCCCCCCGCCTTGACGGGAATCAGGGTTTGAATCCGCGGTTCATCCTTATAGACGCTGAGGTAAACCTTCAGCCCGTTGTCCAGGGTGTAAATCCGGGTGCCGGAATCATCGCCAGGCACGTATTCGTAGGTGTATCCATTGGCGTCGGTAGCGGTTTTGGTAGTATATTCCTCCGCTTGCTGCTGACAGGCCGCCGTCAGGAAGATCAGCAGAAGCACTACCATTCCGAGGGGAAAACGATTCATAAATTTTAGGTTTATCGGTTAAAATGTGGTTTGTAAATAATCCGGGCTAAATTAGTAACGCGAACGCGCCCTATACATTGGCCGGCGCCCGATTCAAGGCTGATTCCATCCCGTATTGGCAAGTAAACGATCGGTAAGATAAAGATGAGAAAAAAGGTCCTACGGGATGTACGGGGCAAGTAATTTTTTCAGCCAAAACTGCAACTTTGCTAATAGAGGGCAGATGAAGTTGGGAGACGCTTAGCCTTTAAGTGGTGTAGACCGAATTAAACATCACGTAATCCGTCGTCAGGTCCGTACCCCAACCGATACCCTGGGCGTGGCCGTTATTGAGGTTGAGGTGAACGGTCAGGTGGGATTCCCGCAGCAGGCGTTTCATCGCATTGCGGTCGAATTCTACGGGCGCGCCTTTTTCCAGAACCGGCATCAGTTGGTCGTTACTGCCCAGGTAGAGATCCACCTTTTCGAATTCAAACGGAATGCCGGCATTGCCGCAGGCGCAGATAATCCGGCCCCAGTTGGGATCGCGGCCGAACATGGCGGCCTTGACCAGGGTGGAGCTGGAAATCGCCCGGATCAGCCGGCGGGCGATCTGTTGGTCGGGGGCGCCCGAGACCTTGTATTCCACAAATTTGGAGCAACCCTCGCCGTCGGAAATGATCAGCTTGGCCAGGTGGGTCATCATCTCCCGCAGGTTGTCGCGGAATACAGTATAGCCTTCTTCTTCGGTAGAGGTAATGGTTTTATTTTCCGCCAAGCCGTTGGCCATGACGGCCACCATATCGTTGGTGGAGGTGTCGCCGTCGACGGTGATCATGTTGAAGGTTTCGTCTACGCATTCTTTTACGGCCCGCTGCAGGATATTCGGCTCGATGGCTACATCGGTCACAATAAAGGCCAGCATGGTGGCCATATTGGGATGGATCATCCCCGAGCCTTTAGCGATGCCCCCCATATTGCAGTTTTGGCCGTCGATCTCGAATTCCAGAAATCCTTCTTTAGCAAAAGTGTCGGTGGTCAGGATCGCGTTAGCCGCAAAAGAGCCCGCTTTAGTGTCATCCGAAAGCTTAACCATATTGCTTTTTATGCCATCCACCACCTCATCCGTGGGGAAGGGAGATCCGATTAGACCAGTGGAAGCGATAATCACCATATCGGGATCGATATTCAGGGCTTCGGCGGTAGCCGTAGCCATTGCTTCGGCGCCCTGACGCCCCTGTTCGCCCGTACAGGCGTTAGCGTTGCCGGCATTGCAAACGATCACCTGTGCCTGGCCATTGGCCAAATGGCGGCGGGAAACCTTAATGGGCTCGGCGACCACCTGGTTTTGGGTAAAGGTTGCGGCTGCGCTGGCGGGCGCCTCGGAGTAAATGATGGCCAAATCGCGGCGCATCGACTTAATGCCGATGTGGGCTCCCCAGCACTTAATCCCCCTCACGTTGGTGAGGTTTTGTATCATGGTGGTCTCAGTTCTCGGATAGTTGGTTGCCATGGTGGAGGTTATGGATTAAGTGGGATGATTTCAAAGCCGGCCTTTTCGGAAAAATCGAACATCAGGTTCATATTGTGCACCGCCTGGCCGGCCGCGCCTTTGACGAGGTTATCGATGGCCGAAAGCGCGATCACCCGGTTGGTGCGTTCGTCAAAGGTAACGTAGATATCGCAGAAATTGGAACCCCTAACGTCTTTCAGGCTGGGCGGCTGGGCTCTCAAACGTACAAAAGGCTCATTGGCGTAGAAATCCCGGTAGGCTTCCCGCAGCTGCGCTTCGGTGACCTCGCCTTCCGGCTGGGCGTAGATGGTGGCCAAAATGCCCCGGTCAACCGGTAGCAAATGGGGGGTGAATTGCACCGTCGCTTCCGCAGAACTCACTCCCGATAGCTGTTCTTCGATCTCAATCGTATGCCGGTGGGATTTCAGGGCGTAAGCCTTGAAATTGTCACTAACGTTGGAAAAGTGGGTGGTTACCTTGGGTTTAACCCCGGCCCCGGTAACGCCAGACTTAGCGTCTACGATAATGCTTTCCGAATCGATCAGGCTGGAATCCAGCAAGGGCGCTACGCCCAGGATGGAGCAGGTCGGATAGCAACCCGGATTGGCCACCAGCTCGGCCTCCCGGATCTTTTCGCGATGCAGTTCCGGCAAACCGTAGGCCGTCAACGCAAAACCCGGCCTGTAGCTGTGGGGCTTGCCGTACCACTTTTCGTAAATTTCCGGAGCGCTCAGGCGGAAATCTCCGGATAGGTCAATCATTTTGAAGCCTCTATCGGCGAAGCGCTTGACGTAATCCATCGATACGCCGTGCGGCAACGCCAGGAAGGCCAGGTCGATACGGTGGTCGCCGAGTTGCTCCACCGACTCCAGCCGGTGCTCCACGATTCCGGAAAATTGGGGGTGGATGTCGGCAAAAGATTTGCCTTGGTGCGTTTCGGAAGTAATAACTTCGATCTCGGCGCCGGGATGGTATTGGAGGAGGCGAACCAACTCCGAACCGGTATAGCCCGTAGCGCCGACAATAGCGATTTTAATGCTCATCAAAGGTGATTATTTTCGATCAGGGCGTCCAGGGAAGCAAAGATAACTTCTACGAGCTGGTTAAGCTCGTCGTAGCTGATGACGATGGGGGGCACCAGACGCAGTACGTTACCGGCGGTGACATTGGCGAGCACGCCGCGCTGCATCATCTCCATGACGATGGGCTTGGCTTCAAAGTCGAACTCCACGCCCACCATGAGGCCCAGGCCGCGTACTTCTTTCATGGATGAATAGTGGGGCGTGCGGGCTTTAAGCTGATCCTGCAGCCACTGGCCCTTCTCCTGCGCCTGCTGCAACAGCCCCTCATCTTCAATGGCCTCAAAGGTGGCCAGGCCGGCGGCGCAGGCCACGGGATTACCGCCGAAAGTGGTGCCGTGATCCCCGTAGTCAATGGCGCTGCTCACCCTTTCGTTGCTGAGGATGGCCCCCACCGGAAGCCCGCTGCCCAGCCCTTTGGCCAGGGTCACAATGTCGGGTTTAACGCCGTAATAGTCTTTGGCGAACCAGTGCCCCGTACGGGCGATGCCGCACTGAATTTCGTCAAAGATTAGCACGATGTTTTCCCGGTCGCATAATTCGGCAAGCTTTTGCAAGTATTCGCGATCAGCCGGCCGGATACCGCCTTCTCCCTGTATGGGCTCGACGATGACGGCCGCAATTTCGTCGCTCAGGCGCTCGCCAACGGCCTCGATGTCGTTAAAAGGTACTTTGTAGAAACCACTGGGCATAGGACCAAAGCCTTCCTGCATCTTTTGCTTTCCGGTGGCGATGGTGGCCAGGGTGCGGCCGTGGAAGGAATTTTCCATGGAGATGATGGAGCCGCCGCGCCCGTTGGTGTGGGCGTATTTGCGGGCGATTTTGATCGCCCCTTCCACGGATTCGGCGCCGCTATTAGAGAAAAAGACCCGGTCAAGGCCCGAAGTGTCCACGAGGCGGCGGGCCAGCTCCATCTGGGGTGGACTGACAAAAAAGTTGGAGAGGTGGATCATTTTAGCGGCCTGCTCTTGTATGGCCTTGACCACCCGGGGATGGCAATGGCCCAGGTTATTCACCGCGATGCCGGCGAAAGCGTCGAGGTATTCGCGCCCTTCCACATCCCACATGCGGGCGCCCTCGCCCCGTTCGAATGCCAGCGGCAGCCGCTTGAAGGTGGGCAGGTAATACTTGTGGTCGGCTTGGTGAAGCTTTAGGTTGGTCGTATGGGTTAAAGTCGTTTCCATCAATTTATGCTTTAATGATCGTGCCGCTTATTTCGTTTTCCAATGCGGCGACTAGTAATTGTTCCGGTTTGGTGCCGTTGATGATGCAGGCCTCGCGGGCCCCCTTTTCGAGGGCGATCTGGCAGGATTCCAGCTTGGGAATCATTCCTCCGCGGATGACCGTTCCCATCATTTCTTTTAAATCGGTTAACCTCAGCTCGGGGAGCAGGGAATTGGGGTCGTCGATGTCGGTTAGGACGCCGTCAACGTCGGTGAGCACCAGATAGCGATCGGCGCCCAGCGCCCCGGCCAGATGACCCGCAAACATATCGGCATTGATGTTGTAATCATCCCCCCTTTCGTCGGATGCCAGGCAGGTGACTACCGGCAAAAAGCCGCCGTCCAGCAACCCCCGGATCAGGGATGGGTCAATGGATTTTACATTGCCGACCAGGCCGAGATCCGTTTGGGTTTCCCACCCGTTGACGGACTCCCGGTGGTAGCGCCTCTGGGCCCGCACCATCCGGCCGTCTTTTCCCGAAAGGCCCACCGCCCTCAAACCCGTTCGGTTGAGCAGGTTTACCAGGCTGCCGTTGACTTCTCCCTTCAGCGCCATCTCGATATAGCGCAACGCCTCGGGGGTGGTCTTGCGGTGGCCGGCGATGAATTCCGATTCGATTTTGGCCAGCTCGAGGATTTTTTGGATGAATGGGCCGCCCCCGTGCACCAGTACGATCCGGGCGCCGGATGCGCTGACCTTGTGAATGTTTTCAACAACCCTTTGCTTGAGTTGTTCGTTGAGCATGGCGTTGCCGCCGTACTTGATCAAGATGAGGGGCCCATCCGGAGCGGTTTGACTCATGATTGTGGCGGTCGCTGTTTTTTAGTGAAGACCAAAACACCGGATGCCTAGCGGACGATTTCGCGCGGAATGGCGGTTGGCAACCGGCTGAGCATTTCCGTATTCAATAGATTGGTAAAATTAGTGAAAGAACTTACGTTAATGGTATTATTCTTTTGCTTACCGATCAGAACGACTTCATCGCCGTTTTTGACATCGGGGATGTGGGTAATGTCCACCATAAAAAGGTTCATATTCATCAAGCCCACGATGGGCGCCTTGCGGCCGTGGATGAGCACCTGCCCCCGGTTGGACTGGTCGCGCGGATAGCCGTTGGAATATCCCACCGGAATGACGGCAATATTGATGTCTTTGGGCGCGCGGTAGGCCGTGCCGTAACCGATAAACTCTCCTTCCGGCACGTGCTTGATGTCCATGATATCGGTTTTCCAGGTGATGATGCGGCGCAGGGGGGCGTCCTTGATTTTTCCAGTTTGTTGGAGGTGCAAATAGTAAATATCGGGGCTGGGCCAAAAGCCGTAGGTGGCGATGCCGACGCGCACCATGTCGTAGAGGGTTTCCGGAAAAGCCAGGGCGGCGGCGGAGCAGGCGATGTGGCGGTAGGGGGGCATGAAATTGCGTCGTTTCAGTTCGCGCAAGTACCATTGGAACCGCTTGATCTGCATGTCGATTTTAAACTTATTGGCCAGGCTTTCAGCGCCTCCCAGGTGGGTGCATACGCCCTGCACCTGAAAATATTCCTTGTGCTTTTTGAGAAAGGTGATCGCCTTTTTGAAGTAGCCCTCGGTCATGCCGGTGCGGTTGGTGCCGGTTTCCACTTCCAGGTGGATGATGGCTTTCTTATCGACCTTTTTGGCTTTTTCCAAAACCGTCGGCAGGCGTTTGTAGTCAAAAACGTAGAATTCCACCCCGTTTTCAATGGCCCAGTCCATGTCTTCATCGTAAAGAATTCCCATGATCATAATGGTGGAAGTGGTGCAGCAACAACCGAGCACTTCTTCGGCCTCATAGGCGGAAGCCACGGAAAAGTGGTCGACGCCGCAATTTTCCAGCATGGGTATGATTTGCTGAATGCCGTGCCCGTAGGCATTAGCCTTAACTACACAGGATAAGCGGGGTTTGGATCCGATCTTGTTGCGAATGAAGCTAATATTGTTGCGCAGGGAGGATTGACTGAGTTCTACGCGCGAAGTGTGCCGCACCCTTCGCTGCTCGTACGTTTTGACCATGCTCCGTTTATGTTTTGCAGATTTAGAAATTCGTCCAGCGGTACTTTCTACCCCAACTCTCCCGGGCCAGCTTCGCAATACGCTTTACGGTCTCATTCGGCACATTCCGGGGCAGCTCTTTTACCCGCAGGCTATTGTAATGATAAGCGTACAGACGCGATGTCATCTCCGCGAAAGGTAGGGAAGATTCTCCGGGTTTTTCCCCTTTTCCGGTCACTTCCGGCCGGATGCCCTGCCCCCAATCCTGACGGCCCACGCTATTCGGATTGAAGAAGTAAATGCGCCATTCTCCCTCGGAGTCCTTATCTACCCGCAGTAGGCTGATCGCATGGAAACCGAGGAAATTGGCCGCGTTTTGCACCAGCACCTCCTGGATGAACTTACGGGCTTCCGACGCCCCAAAACCGGTATAGAATAAGCGTTCTTGCAAAATACCGGTCATGCGCAGTTCACTGAGGATTTCGCTGGTGCTGCTGGGATGACCGGCGAGCAGCGTACCCTGAACGAGCCCGGACTGCAAATTTTGCGGGTTTTCCCAGACCGTCCCGGCGAAGATGCCGGCGTTAACGAGCTGTTCGATATGTTTTTCCAGAAAATCCACTCCCGCTCTGCTTCGGGCCATGCGGTCAACCTGGCTGAGCAGGCGATCTCGCTTTTCTCTCTTGAACAAGGGGAAAGCGTTGCGAAATTCGTTGACGGATTCTTCAAATAAAGCAACCTTTTCGGCGGCGATGATAGCCATGCAGTTAGTTTTTGACGACAATAGTCAATAGGAAAAATTAGTCCCGTAGCTATGAAAAACAAAAATTCAGTAGCTTGTCTTCCTAAGGCCGACAAATGCGGTAGTAACAATATACGCTTTATTAAGGTAAAAAAAGCCGATCGGAGTTCCGCAAATCTTTTTGGGAGTTTGCTTGTGATGCCGAAAATGACCAGATTTGAATGCTTGCGAAGCCGTTTTTGAACCCTGGAACTAAGTAAATGGTCATTTGCGGGCCAGAGGGTAAACACCCAACTAGTACACTGTGTAATAAGTTCTTTGATGTTTTGGGATGGGTATTTTGGCGA
>CAYWHT010000070.1:0-11656 GCA_964458135.1 uncultured Saprospiraceae bacterium
AAAAATTGCAATTTGGAGGCCAACTACTAAACCCGCAATGGGTTCAAATGTAGGGTTTTCTAGTGTACTAGTTTCCTTTGTCCGGCGTGGAAGAACCGCCTCCTTTAGCGCGGTTGCCTCCCTTTTAGACGAACCGCTCCAAATGATAACCCACTAATGTTTTCAGGGTGGCCAGCGCCAGTCCTTCGGCTTCTTCAGCATTATATCCCTGGTCCATAAAGTAGTCTTCGAGGCGCACCTGGGATTGGTAATAAGCCACCTTTAGAGCTTTTACGATTTGGGAGTGCATGGGGTCGGCGGCGCTCCAGCGGTTGAGGCCTTCCCAGAGGCGGCGGTTCCAGCGGGTGACGGCTTGTTTTTCGTACTCGGGGAGTGCAGTTCCCTCCAGGTAGAGCTCGGCGCGTCGCGTAGCGGCTTGCTGCAGGCGGTTGGTACTGAGATTTTGGTTGGGGTTGAGGTCGAAGGCGATGGCGGTGACGAGGCGTAATTCGGGCCATTGCAGGAATTGATCGCAGCTCTGGATTTTCAAGGTCAGGCTGGGGTTGTTGGCGAAACGTTGGTAGGCGGCGGCCGTTTCCCGCGGATGGCGACGGTACAGCCAGCAGGGAGCGGCGTAGTCGTTGCCCGCTGCGCTATGAATATAGTGCAGGTGCAAGATCAGTTGTTCCAGATCTTGGTAGGCGTAGGTGGCGTTGTAGTCGAAGGGCGCCTGATTGGCCAGGCGTTGGCCGGAATAGGCTTGCCGGATGGCCTCATTCATGAGGGCGTTGACTTCGTTGCCGGGCCCCAGGCTGTTGAATAACACATAGGCCCGGTAGCCTTTGGCTGCCGGAGCGTTGGAGCTTTCCAGCACGTTGATGGCGCTGCCGTTATTGAGTAGGTTGTTGATGGCCCGTTGCACGCGGTCATCGGCGCCGGGGTTGATGGTTAGGTCGAGCGATCGCGAAAGGATGCGGTATTTCTGCAGCTCCCGCATTTCGCGGGAAAGCCGTTCGTAGCCGCTGCGGGTGCCGCTGCCGTACAACCCGTCGATGGCCCCGTCGTAGGCGCCTTCGGCTTTGAGTACTTTTTGGAGCTCCCGTACGGATGCCCTTCTCACGTTAGAGCGGATATCGGGTATGGTGGCGGTTTCCGCGCTCCCGGGCGCGGCGGCGCCGGCGGTCGCTTCCCCACGGCCGGCTTCGGGAGAGCGAGCGGTAACGTCGCCGTAAGACTGAGGAATTCCCCGTGCCGGGGGCGCGTCCGCCTGGGAGGCGGGCCGGCGGGAATTGTCGGCCTGAAGGTCCAGGGGAATAAGTGGTTTTTTGATGCCCGATTCAAAGGCGCCCACCTCGTGTAAAAAAACTGAATTGACCCTTTTGATGAAGGCGTCGGAAAATTCCGTTTTTCGAATTTCCGTTAGTTTTTGCCGCGCTTCTTCCACATTGCGGTAAGGCCCGACGGCTAACTTGATCTTGCCTTGCGATAGAATGGCGTGTAAATTTTCAAACTGCTGGTACTGCGCCCAATCTACCGGCCTGTCGTCCCGCAGAGTTTCGATTTGGATGACGGTGAGGGTGCGCCCTTCCCGCGGATTGAGGGCGCGCACCGTGGCGCTGTTGTAGCCCCGCGAGCGCAGTTGTTGGGCCACTCGTTGCGCTTCACTCTTTTCCTCAAAGCCTCCCAGATATATTTGGTGCAGGCTGTTGTCGAGCTGCCGGGCGTAGACGAAGCCGAAAGAGCGTACGCCTTCAAAGTCTTCTGACTTGGCGTCGACAAAATTGCCCACTTGCACGGTATAGAACGTCTCCTCTTGGGCGAAGAGTGGTGTCGCCTGGTAAAGCAGGAGCAGTAGAAAGCTCGTCAAAGTTCTCATAAGTGCCCGTTTTTATTACAATAACGCAAATATAACCATAGATTATACACGGGTTTCACCTTTTTGGTGAAATTCGGGTAAGGAATCGGCTTTCTTCCAACTCCGCTATATGTTATTCCCTCCCGACCGAGCTTCATTTGCCCGACATTTCCGCATCCTGGATTCATCTTTTTTATTGTCAAAATGTTTTTAGAATATTTAGTGATGGGTGATTGGCGGCCGATCGGCAATGCACGCTCGTGGCATGGGAAAGGGGAGGAGTTGAGAAGGGGAAGGAGCTTGGGGAAATCGCGGCTTGCGGGATGTTTGAAAGATTGGGTCATTTTCCTGGCGAGCTGGGACCGTTTGGTTTTGCTAAGTAGAAACGCATCAACGTATGAACAAATCAACAATCCCAATGAAGCACCGAACCATTGCCCACATCCTCCCCGCTGAGTCCCTGAACATGGGAGGCACCCTCGTCAAGCAGCCTTTACCTACCGTACAGGTAGAGCAGGTGAGTCCTTTTTTGCTGCTGCACCATTTTGGTCCCACCGAAGTAGAGGCGGGCGTGGACCCACTTGATGTAGGGCCCCATCCGCACCGGGGTTTTGAACCGGTAACCTTCTTGTACAGCGGCGGTATCCGGCATAAAGACAGCCGCGGCAACGAAGGCCTGTTGCACGGGGGCGACGTGCAGTGGATGACCGCCGGCCGGGGCATTATCCACAGTGAACGCGCTTCGCGGGATTTTCTGGAACAGGGCGGGCGGATGGAAGGCATCCAGCTGTGGGTGAATCTGGCGCGGAAAAACAAGATGGCGCAACCCCGCTATCAAGATATCAAAGCCCAGCAGATTCCCGTCCTTCCCCTGGACCGGGGAACGGGCGAACTGCGAATCATCGCCGGCGCTTATCGTGAAACAAAAGGTCCGGCCGAAACGTACACTAAAATTCTCGCCATGCAGCTAAGGATGCAAGCGGGCGCCCATCACCGGGTCGAAATTCCCGGGGAATTTAACGCGCTCGTCTATCTGCTCGACGGAAAAATTAAATTGCCCAGTGGCTTCGAATACGAAAAAGAAACCCTATTGCATTTCCATAACGATGGCGAGGTCATCGAACTGGAAAGCAAGGCTGCTTCCCGCTTGCTCTTGCTGGCCGGCGAACCGATCGAAGAACCGGTCGCTCAGTGGGGGCCTTACGTCATGAATACTCAAACCGAAATTATGGAAGCCATGCGGGATTATCAGATGGGAAAAATGGGGGTATACATCGATTAATTTGTGTAATTGTAAGATAAATTTTCCCCGCCAACGAGGGATATTATACTTTTGCGATTAAACCAAAAGAGGTGACAATGAAGAAAAAACTGTTCATGATTGAATTCGAGTTGCCCGAGGAAATGACGGAAGAATTCCAGTCTTTAGTGCCCGAACAGAGGCACGTCGTGGATAAGTGGCTGAGCGAAGGCGTGATTAAATCGTATTCTCTGGCGATGGATCGTTCGGTGCTCTGGGTCGTCGTCGAGGCGGCTTCCGAGTTCCAGGTCCTGGAAATTATCGAACAAATGCCCCTGGCGGATTTTCTGGACCCCTACATCTCCGAGCTCATGTTCCACAATTCTTCCGAGGCTATGCAGCATTTTTCTTTAAATTAAATCGATATTCAAAGCAATTATCCAATCACAAAGGCCGGAATGTTCCGGCCTTTTTTATTGCTCACCAAAACATTCCGGCCGCCCATCTGTTTGTTGCGTGTACAACCATAGAAAATGGACAACCACGTTTACGATCCTTACGAATCATTGATATTTCTAACGAACCGGGTGGGCCGCCTGTTGGCCAACCAAATCCGCAAAGAGTCTACCCATCCGGACTTTCCGCGTCTGTTTCCGCATATGGGCGTATTGGTCGATTTATGGATGAAAGACGGGGTGCGGCAGCAGGATCTCGCGGTGGCGACGATCAAGGACAAGGGCACCATAACCCGCTCGATTACTACGATGGAGCAGATGAACATAGTCGTCCGCATTCCGGATGCCCAGGATAAACGCAACAAACGCATTTATCTTACCCACAAGGGCAAGGAGCTTCGCTCCGAGCTGTTACCCTACGCTGCGGCGGTCATCGAATCGGCAACGACGGGAATTCCTCCGGAAGAAGTACGCACCTGCAAAAAAGTTTTGCAGCAGATGTACCTGCAGCTCAATGAACAGACTGAACAAAAAAGCGGTTCACAAGATAGTTGCTAGTTCAACTAAAAATATCATTCGGGGAAGGGCAATTCGCCTTGCTCAATCCTTCCCTTGGAAAAGTTTGGAAATCTGTTAACCATGAATAAAGTCACCGCCCGCAGAATCGGCATCGTTGCTGGATTAGCGATTCTCATCGGCGCCTTCGCCATTGCCCGCCTGCTCGGGGAGCTCAAGGAGCCCCCGCAACGCAAATCCCAGGCTCGTCAGATCAAGGAAGTAGAGACCTTCCCGGTAAAGAATGGCCCGGTGCCCACTACATTGTCCGTTCAGGGGGAGCTCGTAGCCTTTGATAAAATCGACTTGTTTGCGGAAGTATCGGGAACCCTGGTGGAAACCTCCCGGCCCTTCAAAGTGGGTGCGTATTTTCCCAAAGGCTCCGTTTTGATCCGGATCGACCGCGAGGAGGCGAAGCTGTCCTTGCTGTCGGAAAAGAGCGCCCTGCTCAATTCCATCACGCAAATGATGCCCGACCTGAAAGTCGACTATCCCTCCAGCCACGCTCAGTGGCAGACTTACCTGGACTCCTTCGATCTCGAAGAAAAACTGCGCCCCTTTCCGGAACCACTCAATCAGCAGGAAAAATACTTTATTGCCGCCCGGGATCTTTACCGGCAATATTACAGCATCAAAAGCGCCGAAGAACGCTTGAGTAAATATACCCTTTACGCCCCCTTCGGCGGAGTGATCACCGAAAGCAACATCAATCCCGGAAGCCTGGTGCGCTCCGGTCAGAAATTGGGCGAATTGATGAACACCAACAATTACGAGCTGGAAGCCACGATTCCGGTGGGAGAGTTGGACTTTATCGAACGGGGCGCCAAGGTGGATTTGTATTCCACGGAAGTGGAAGGACAGTGGGAAGGTTACGTCAAGCGGATCAGCAATCGTATCGACGCCAGCACCCAGACGGCAACCGTATTTATCGGTCTTCGCGGGCGCTCCCTGCGCGAGGGAATGTATCTCAAGGGTGAAATTGCCGCCAGCGATATCGAAAATGCGGTGAAACTGCCCCGCCGCCTGCTAGTCGACCAAAAGGCCGTCTATGAAGTGCGCGATACTGCGCTCCACCTCCGCGAAGTGGAGGTTGTAAAAATCACGAAATCGCACGCCATCCTACGGGGCCTGAAAGACGGCGTTGAATTGCTCGGGGAGAGCATGCCCGGAGCCTATGACGGGATGCCGGTAAAGACCAAGCATGCCGGAGAGCAGCCGGCTCAGTCGGCAGCCACTACCCGCGCGCCCGTATCCGGAGCAACTGGCGGCCGTCAATAAATGAACCATTGCGGGTTTAGTAGTTGGCCTCCAAATTGTAATTTTTTGATTATGCTGCGTTGCGAAAATCCTCATTTAGCTTACTCCGCCCGCCCGTTCGGTCGGGTAAACCTTGTTTAATCAAAAAATTGCTAATTTTCGACTCAAAGACCAAACCCGCAATGAGTTCAATGCTTTAATAGAAAACCATTCCGAACATGCGTTCGATCATCGACTATTTCATCAAAAACCCCATCGCTGCTAATTTACTGATGTTCGGCATTTTCCTGCTTGGTGTAGCGGGGCTGGTCAGCATGAAGTCCAATTTTTTTCCCGAGGTGGAAAGCCGGACCATCCGCATCCAGTTGACGTACCCCGGCGCCTCTCCTTCCGAAATCGAGGAAGGCATCATTAATCGCATCGAGGAAAATCTGAAAGGGCTTACGGGTATCGAGCGTTATACTTCCGTATCGCGGGAAAATAGCGGATCGATTACCGTAGAGGTGTTGCGCGAGTACGATACCGATCTCATTCTGCAGGACGTCAAAAATGCGGTGGACCAAATCAGCTCTTTTCCCGTAGGCTTGGAGCCTCCCGTCATCTACAAGCAGGAAAATCTGGGTTTCGCTATCAGCTTCGCCATCAGCGGCGCCGAGGATCTCAAAGCACTCAAACGCTTCGGGCGGAAAGCCGAAGAGGATTTGCTGAATATGGAGGGCATCTCCAAAGTAGAGCTCAGCGGTTTTCCCGAGGAGGAAATTCAGATTGCTTTCCGCGAAAGCGATTTGCGCGCCTACAACCTTACCTTTGCGGAAGCCGCCGGGGCGGTGCGGGCCGCCAACCTCGACCTCACTGGCGGCCGCATCAAGGGAAGTGAAGAAGAATTGTTGGTGCGCGCCCGGAATAAATCCTACTACGCGGACGGCCTGCGCGACATTGTGGTCAAAGACTCCGAAGAAGGGGGGGTGGTCTATCTTTACCAAATTGCCGATATCGAAGACCGTTGGGCCGATAACCCGAGCCGCAGCTACCTGAACGGGGAGCCTTCCGTGGTGGTCACCGTTCAAAATACGGTGGAGGAGGATATCCTGGGAATCACCCAAAAGGTCAAAGCATACGTAACGACTTTTAACGAAAAACACGACCAAATCACCGCTACCGTCATCCGGGATCAGTCTACCGTCCTGGAAGACCGCATTGGCCTGTTGGTGGAAAACGGCATACTTGGCTTTCTGATCGTGATGGCCTTGTTGGCTATGTTCCTGAATTATCGCCTGGCGGGTTGGGTGGCGCTGGCCATTCCCATTTCTTTTGCCGGCATGTTTCTCTTCGCCAGTATTATGGGAGTATCCATCAACGTTATCTCCCTTTTCGGCATGATCCTGGTGATCGGTATTCTGGTGGATGACGGCATCGTGATCGGCGAGAGCATCTACCAAGAGCACGAGCGGGGGAAGCCGCCGCTCAAGGCGGCCATTTCGGGTACGATGACCGTGTTGCCGGCTGTATTTTCCGCCATTGTCACGACGGTGATCGCCTTTTCCACCTTTTTGTTCATCGAAGGGCAGCTCGGGGATTTTTTCCGGGAGATGGCCATCGTAGTGATTTTCTCCCTGGTTTTCTCCCTGATCGAAGGGGCGTTGATCTTGCCTGCCCACGTGGGGCATTCCAAGGCGCTGATCGCCGGTCACAATACGAATAAATTCCAGCGGACGTTCGAGCGGGTGATGGATTGGTTGCGCTATAGGACCTACGCGCCCGTTTTGCGCTTCTGCATGAATAATAAATTTCTTACGGTGGCGATCATGCTGGGCACGCTGACGGTCACCTTCGGCGCCATCGGCGGCGGCGTCATTCGCACCACTTTCTTTCCGGTGATCGAGCGGGATAATATCAATGTGCAGCTTACCATGCCCGCGGGCACCCGGGAGCACATCACCGAAAAGTGGTTGCGACGGATCGAAGATGCCGCCTGGGCGGCCAACGATAGCCTCAGCAAACAATATTACAACGGCAATAAGCAGCCCATTGAGCTTATCGAACGCAATGTCGGTCCGACCACCTACGAAGGCAATCTCAGCATTTCGGTCTTGGGAGGCGAGGAGCGCGACAGCCTGGCAGTACGCACGCTAACTAACGCTATTCGCGAAAGAGTGGGGCCGATCTATGCGGCCGAAAATGTCATTTACGGCGCCCAATCCACCTTCGGCAAACCGGTTTCGGTATCCCTGGTGGGGGAAAATTATGCCGCCTTGCAAGCCGCCACCCAGGATTTAAAGCAGGAGATGCAGCAATTGACCGAACTGACCGACGTTGTGGATACCGATCAAGAAGGGTTGCGCGAAATCGAACTTACCCTCAAGGAAAAGGCCCGCTATCTCGGATTGACCTTAGAGGATATTATCGGGCAGGTGCGCAATGGTTTCTTTGGGGACGAGGTGCAGCGCCTGCAGCGGGGGCGCGACGAGGTGCGCGTATGGGTGCGCTACGGTATCGAGGATCGCTCCGACATCACGCAGCTGGAAAATATGCGGTTGCGCTTTTCCGACGGGCGGGAATTTCCATTGTCTGAGCTGGCGGAATTGGAAATCAAGCGCGGCGTGATTAGCATCAACCATATCGACGGCCTGCAAGAGATCAAAGTGGAGGCGGACATTGCGAGCAATGACGTATCGGTAAGTGACCTCACGGCCAGCTTGCAAAACGACATTGTACCTGGCATCCTGGCAAATTACCCTTCGGTTTCCGCGCAGTTTGAAGGGCAAAACCGCGAACAGGAAAAATCGGTTAGCTCTATCCAGCAGGTGGGCGCCGTCGTACTTTGCCTGATGTTTTTTGTGGTGGCGCTGACGTTTCGTTCCATCAGCCAAACGATAGTCGTATTCTTGCTGATCCCCTTCAGTCTGATTGGCGTGGGCTGGGGGCACTGGTTAATGAACGACCCCATTAGCCTGTTTTCGATACTCGGCGTCATTGCCTTGATTGGGGTATTGGTGAACGATTCGCTGGTGTTAGTGACCACTTATAATAACCTGTTGCGTGAGGGCATTCCCCATATGGAGGCGGTCTACGAGGCGGGGGTTTCGCGTTTCCGGCCGGTAGTGCTGACGACTTTTACCACTTTTGCCGGACTGGCTCCCTTGCTGTTTGAAAAGAGTTTGCAGGCCCAGTTTTTGATTCCGATGGCCATCTCGGTATCCTACGGCCTATTGGCAGTGACGGTGATCAACCTGTTGCTCTTGCCCATTTTCCTGATTGTCGCCAACCGCTTTAAGGTATACCTCAGTTGGTTGTGGAATGGGGCGAAGCCCAGCTACGAAGCCGTTGAAGGAGTATTCCGCAAGGAGACCGGTTACGAGTTTCTGTGGTACGCCTTCTTCGTCTTTGTGGTGATTGCGGCGGCCTTTGCGTTTTTTGGGGAGCGGATTGCCGGATTGTTGGTGTAGCGAATGGGCCCCTTCACCATCGCAGGTCGATATAGTCTGCAACCCAAAATTTGTGAATTCTGACTTGGCGGACTACAAAACTTGGATAGTAGCGGGGCTTATCTTTTTTTTGCAGCGTTGAAATGGCGAAGGCGAGTAGCACAAGCGCAGCGTTGGGCTATTTTGAATTAGGCCTCCTGGCTACGCCCGCTGACCAAAACAAACGATAGCATCCTACAAACACGCACGAGCATGAAAAAAAGAATAGCCGTCGATATGGACGAGGTCATCGCCGACGTCCAGCCCAAGTTTTTAGACCTCTACGAACGGGAATTCGGTCAACGCTTGCAACGGGAAGATTTCTGGGGCAAGAAGATCTACATGATTAACGGAGCGGAACGCATCCGCGAGTTTTTGTTTGAACGCGGCTTTTTTGCCGATTTACCGGTGATGGAAGGCAGCCAGGAAGTGTTGCGCGATTTGATGGAGCATTACGAGGTTTATATTACGACGGCGGCCATGGAATTCCGTTCTTCCTTTGAAGACAAGTACGATTGGTTGCAGCGTCATTTCCCGTTTATCCATTGGAAGCAGATCGTTTTTTGTGGGGATAAAAGCGTCATCAATGCGGATTACATGATCGACGACCATCCGAACAATCTCGAAAAATTTAAGGGTGAAGGCTTGTTGTTTACGGCCTCGCACAATATCCACATCGATAAGTTTTGGCGAGTCAATAATTGGGAAGAGGTCCGGGCGTTTTTTGCCGGGGAGTTGGGAAAAACAAGCTGAGTATGAAAGCACTGTGGTTAAAACTCCGGCGGCTTTTAGTGTTGAAGATGAAGTTTGCCATGTCGGGGGCCATCGCCACCGGGCTGGATTACGGCTTGTATCTGTTTTTGGTCAATTATTTATTGGCGCCGGTGCCGTCCAACACTATTTCCTATTCGGTGGGAATGGTGGCCAATTTCATTATGCAGCGGCGCTTCGTTTTTTCGCTGGAGCGTTCGGTATCTCACGCTTTCATGCTTTCGGTCATGGTTTCGCTCGGCGGATTGTTATTGAGCAATGGCATCATCTTCGGGTTAAACAGAATCGAATTTTTAGCCGAAAGGCAATACATCACTAAACTCATCGCTACCGGTCTGGTCTTTTTCTACAATTTCTACCTGAAGCGTTACGTGTTTGAAAAGCGCTTCTTCGGAGAAAAGTAACCGGCCGCAATTAAAGCTAACGTCAACTATGCAGAACATTCGGAATTGTTTGTGGGCTTGCGTTTTTCTCTTAGTGCGAGGTGGATTGCCCGCTCAGGAAAGCCTCTCGCTAGTGGAAGCCGTAGAGCTCGGCCTGCAGAATAGTTATCAGGTCGCCATCGCCGAACGCAACATCGAAATCGCCGAAAATAACAACGACTGGGGCCGCGCCGGAGCCTATCCCAATGCCGACCTCACTTTCGATATCAACAATGGTTTTAACAACCAAAACAATCCGGCTTCCTTTCTCACCGAAATCAATACGGCCAGCAGCGGTTTCTCTCCCGGCTTCAATGTCGGTTGGACGCTTTTTGACGGCAGCCGGGTTAAACTGACGAAAGAACAACTCGAACAGCTCGAAGTGCAAAGCCGCATACAGGGGCGGGTTGCCGTAGAGGCCACCGTGCAGAACATCATCCTGGCTTATTATCAGGCCCTACTTCGTCAGGAACAGGTAGAAGTGATCGAAGAGGTGCTGGAACTTTCGCGCGATCGCATCGCCTACGAAGAAGTGCGTAAGGAATACGGGCAGGCCAGCACCTTTGATTTGCTGCAAACGCAGGACGCCTTCCTCAACGACTCCACGACCTACCTGGCGCAGCTCAACGAATACCGCAACGCCATGCGCAACCTCAACCTCGCCATGCGGGTGGCCGATCCCGAAAGGGAGTTCGTTCTATCCGATTCGTTGGAGTACGTGGGTAAAGACTATAATTTGGGACAGTTGCAGAATCAAATGCTCGCCAATAATACCGATTTGCGCAACCTGCAGCTCGAACGGGAATTAGCCCGCATCGACACCCGCCTGCAGGAAACCGAGCGTTTTCCCGAAGTTCGCATTAACGCCGGCGGCGGCTATAACCTCAACCAAACATTCTGGGGCTCCGGCCTGCGATCGGACGGCAACACCCTGGAATTGGGAGGTGTGCAAAACCGCTCCTACAACTTTTCCCTCGGCCTTTCGGCAACCTACAACCTCTACAACGGCGGCAACCGCAACCGGGATATTCAAAACGCCCAATTGCGCGAAATCAACGCCCAATACGATATCGAAAATACCAAGCGGAACCTGTTCGTGCAGTTGCGCAATACCCTGGCTACCTACAACAACCAGAAAAAACTGGTGGAAGTGACCGGCGACCTGGTCGATAACGCACGCCGCAACCTGGAAATCGCCGGCGAACGCTTTCGCGGCGGTTTGATCAACTCCTTCGACTACCGCACCATTCAGGTGCAGTTTATTAACGCTTCCCAGTCGCAGCTGCAGCAAATCTTTAATTTGAAATCTACGGAGACGGATCTGCTTTTGATCGTCGGGGAGTTGATAAAGGGTACCGAAGCGGTGAAATGATAGGGTGGAGAGCAAAAGCGTAGAGTAGTGGCGCCCTGCGATTGCCGGGCGCTTCAGACAAAATGCTTCAACATAATCACCTCCCGCTCGGTCAGCCGGCGGTAGAAGCCCCGCGGCAGGTCCTTCTTGGTGAGTCCGCCGAAGAATACGCGGTCCAGTTTTTTGATTTCGTAGCCGAGCTGCTCGAAGGTGCGGCGGATGATGCGGTTGCGGCCAGTGTGCAGCTCGATGTCGACTTCGGCGCGTTGCCCTTGCACGTACTCTACCCCGTCGAATTGGACGGGGC
>CAYWHT010000071.1:0-11380 GCA_964458135.1 uncultured Saprospiraceae bacterium
AGCCGCGCAGGCGTATCCCTGGATACGTTGAGCAGCGAATGACGAGGACGGCCAGTAATGGCGCCGCGTAATAGATCAATTCATGCATCATCCGGGCTAGGTAGAAGGCTGTGAGCGAGGAAAATTAGACAATTTGTCGGATTAGGAGGAAAGAAGGCAGGAGAAAAAAAGTAGGTGGGAGCCATTTGGCATCCCACCTCCCAAAAAAACTAAACCCCAGTTATATCTTTAAGCTAAAAATGTCTTCCTAATTCAATACGCTTTAAAAACGAGCAGCTAAAATCCTTATTGTCCACTCAATTTAAAAAAATGCGAATAAAATTCCCAGTCCGAAAAGCCCGTAAACGGGAATGAATTAATTTTTTCTTAAACTGTATGATCAAATGCTGAAGATTTGCAAGGTTAACAAATAAATCCCAAAGCGTAACATCCAATCCATCTAAACGCTTGTAGTCTGCCAAGTGAGCAGTCACAAATCTTGGGTTGGCAGACTATAGATTTGTCTAAAATTTATAAACCCGCGGGCTTTAAGTATATTCGCATCTTTATGCGCACAGGCTCTTGCCGCTAAGAGAAGCAAATCATCCGAAAAAACATTATGGCCGACTCCAAGAAATATCTCATTACTTCTGCTTTGCCTTACGCGAATGGCGCCCTGCACCTTGGGCACCTGGCCGGCGCCTACTTGCCGGCTGATATTTACGTACGCTACTTGCGGCTGCTGGGTAAAGATGTCGTTTGGGTTTGCGGGTCTGACGAGCACGGCGCCGCCATCACCATGCGCGCCAAAAAAGAAGGTATTTCGCCACAGGCGATCATCGATAAGTACCACGAACTCAATAAATCTTCCTTCGAGCAACTGGGCATTGCCTTTGATTATTACCACCGCACCAGCGCCCCGCTGCACCACGAAACTTCCCAGCAATTTTTTCTGAAGTTGTACCGCAAGGGGGAAGACTTTGAGGAAAAGACCGTAGAGCAATACTACGACGAAGAATACGATCAGTTTTTGGCGGATCGCTACATCGTAGGGACCTGCCCGCGCTGCGGCTACGAGGAAGCCTACGGTGATCAGTGCGAAAATTGCGGTTCCGATCTCTCGCCCACCGAGCTAATCAACCCGCGTTCTTCACTGAGCGGCAAAACGCCCGAACTGCGCAAAACCAAACACTGGTATTTTCGTTTGGACCGTCATGCCGACTGGTTGCGGGAATGGATCGGCCAAGGGGTGCTCGATGGCAAGCAACACCACGATCCGCGTAGCTGGAAGCGCCACGTAGTCGGACAGTGTCTTTCCTGGCTCGACGGCGGATTGCAGCCCCGTTCCATTACGCGCGATTTGCAGTGGGGCATTCCGGTGCCCCTCAAAGAGGCGGAGGGTAAGGTGCTGTACGTTTGGTTTGATGCGCCCATCGGGTACATCTCTTCCACCCGGCAGTGGGCAAAAGAGAACGCCAAAGACTGGGAAGCCTACTGGAAAGGCGAAGATGTGGAATTGATCCACTTCATCGGAAAAGATAACATCGAGTTTCATTGCATCGTGTTCCCGGCTATGTTGAAAGCCCACGGTGAATACGCCCTTCCCAAAAACGTTCCGGCGAATCAATTCCTCAACTTCGAGGGCCAGAAATTCTCCAAATCCCGCGGGTGGGGCATCGAACAGCACGCCTATCTGGAGGAGTTCGAAGGTTTTTCCAATAAAGAAGACGCCTTGCGGTACGCCCTGATTCGCAATATGCCCGAAAACCGCGACAGCGATTTCCGCTGGGATGACTTCACCGATTACCACGATAAGGAGCTGGCCGATAACCTGGGAAATTTCGTCAACCGGGTGGTGGTGCTGACCAATAAATACTTCGAAGGTGTCGTTCCCCGGGTGGAGGCAGACTTACGGGAGGAGCTGGCGACTACGCTGGAGCTCCTCCAAAAACTGACTGCCGAGTTAGACGCCTTCAGCTTCCGGCAGGCCGCCCTCTATTTAATGGAAATTTCCACTTCCGGCAATACCTATCTGCAGAACTCGGCGCCCTGGGCGCTCTACAAAGAGGATCCCGAGCATCCCGACATTGCAAAGTGTATGTTCTTGAGCGTTCAAATCGTAGGTATATTGAGTATACTCACCCAACCTTTTATTCCGTTTATAACCCCTAAAATTCGGATGCTGCTCGGATTGCCGGACTTGCAAAACGGCGACCTGCAAATCGCGCTGGATGCCCTGAAGGAGGGAAAACCACTCCTCCAACCCGGGCATCAACTGGGCGAGCCCCGGGTGCTTTTTCCCAAAATCCACGACCGCAGGGATACGAGCCGCCTTGAAATGGTCAACCGCCAGAAGGAAAAGCTGCAAGCCATTCTGGAGCAGGAACAGGCCGAAGAACGGCCGGAAATCAAAGCGGAAATCGACTTCGACGATTTTTCGAAGATCGATCTGCGCACCGGCACCGTCACGGCCGCTGAAAAAGTCAAAAAGGCGAATAAGTTGTTAAAACTTACGGTGGATTTGGGTATGGAAAACCGCACGGTGGTCTCCGGCATTGCCCAATATTTCAAGCCCGAGGACGTCATCGGCCGCAAAGTGGTGCTGGTGGCTAATCTCAAGCCCCGTAAGTTGAAGGGCATCGAATCGCAGGGCATGATTCTGATGGCGGAAAACGAAAAAGGAGAACTCGATTTTGTAGGGCCCGGTTCGGATATGGGTAACGGCTTCGTCGTACGTTGAAACGTCGATGGGCATTTCCTCGAACCTCGATAAGCGAAAATCGTGAAACAACCATTTAAAATAGCGGGCATCCTGATTTTTCTGGCGTTAGCCGTTTGGATGGCCGTGGCGATTTATCAGCGCAGCTTGGAAGATTTGTTATGGGGATACCGCCCCTTGTTTTTGTTTTTGGGCGTTTGGGGGGTCGTGGTATTTGCGCTGGAGCACACCTTCACCCGTTCTCCCCGCGGATTGCGGTGGCTGGGGCTCTCCAGCCTGAGTGGAATAGCTTTGGCCCTGGGTTTTCCGGGCATCATTCCGGTTCCGGTGTTGATGTTCGCGGGTTTTGTTCCCTTGTTGATGGTGGAAAGAGAGATCGCCGCCGATGAGCGGGCGACGCGCTGGGCGGTGTTGAAATACGCCTACCATACCTTTATCGTCTGGAACATTATTACCACCTATTGGGTGGCCAATTCGGCTCTGCCGGCGGGCATCTTCGCCATCATGGTTAACAGCCTGTTGATGTGCATTCCGTTCATGCTATTCCACGAAACGCGCAAACGCCTGCCCGCCCTGGGTTATGCTTCTTTAGTGGTCTACTGGATAACCTTCGAATACGGGCACCTCAATTGGGAATTGACCTGGCCCTGGCTCAATCTGGGCAACAGCTTTGCCGAATGGCCCAGCTGGGTGCAGTGGTACGAATATACCGGGGTTTTTGGCGGAGCGCTATGGATCCTGGCGCTCAACGTGCAGATCCTGCGCTGGTGGCTCCACTACCGGGAAACCGGTCAAATCCAGCGGAATAACCTGATTGGCGTAGGATTGATATTGGTGCTGCCCCTGGCGGCCTCCCTGTACCGGTATTACACTTATCAGGCGGAGGGAGCAACCATCGAAGTGGTGGTGGTGCAACCCAATTTCGAGCCCCATTACGAAAAGTTTTCCGTACCCGAAACCGATCAGGTGGAGCGCTTTCTATCTTTAACCGCCGAGGAAATCGATGAAGACACCGATTACGTGGTTTACCCGGAATCGAGCTTCGGCTATCTTTACACGCACCGCATCAATCAATATCCGGCCATCCGGCGCGTCAGGGAATTTTTGCAACCCTATCCCGAAGCCACCCTGATAACCGGCCTCAACGCCATTGACCGGCTCGGGCGGGAAGAACCGCACAGCCCCGCCACCCGGCAATGGGTGCGCGCTGGTGATACCGTCTACGTGGAAGTACTCAATATCGCCGCCCAAATCGACAACGGCGCGGAAGATGTGCAGATCTACCGGAAGTCCAAATTGGTGCCCGGTCCCGAAATTTTTCCCTACCGCAGCTTACTATGGTTTCTGGGCCCCTTGGTTGACAAGTTGCAAGGCACCTGGGAAGGCATTGGCATTCAGGCCGAACGCTCGGTATTGCGCAATGACGAGGCCGCCGTGGCCCCGGTCATCTGCTACGAATCGGTATTCGGGCAGTACCACGCGGGCTACATCCGCAAGGGCGCCGAAGTGATATTCATTATGACCAATGACGGTTGGTGGGACAACACCGCGGGGCACCGGCAACATCTGTACTTTGCTTCCCTGCGTGCCATAGAGACGCGACGCAGTATCGCCCGCTCGGCCAATACGGGCGTATCGGCTTTCATCAACCAACGCGGCGACATCCTGCAAGCCACCGCCTACGATGAGCCGGCCGCCATCAAGCGGGAAATCTCGCTCAATGACCACCTTACCTTTTATGTGCGCTGGGGGGATATGCTTGCCCGCCTGGCGCTGTTCACCTCGATTATCTTTCTGTTGAATTTGGTCGTGCGTTCGGCGACGCAGCGGTAAGCCATCGTGGATGTTGCCCGGCGGCCGGGAAAGAAAGACGCCATTCACTAACCCCTACTTCATCTTCGGCCGTCGCCGCTTCCCGCCCGAACGCATGCCGCCGCCCTGGCGTTGCGCGGCTTTCATTTGCCCGCGGTTGGTGAGGGCTTTCTCGAATTGTTTGAGCTGATCTTTGAGGTGAGACTCGGTAATTTTCAGGTTTTTGGTGTTGCGATAGTGGATTTTGGCCTGCTTCCATTTGCCGCGGGAGGCCATGATGTTGGCGAGTTGCAGCTCGAGCATGGCGCGTTCGTTATCGGTGGGTAGTTTGATGTTTTGGGCTTTGCGCAGCCACTGTTCTCCCTCCTCGGTATCCTTGCGCGCCATGGCTACGGAACCCTTGATCATGTAGAAATAAGCGCGGTTGGAGGGATAGAGTAAACGGGGGGTCAGCGTGAGTTTGAGACGTTGCTCGGCGCCGATGAAATCACTACCCTGCATTTTCATGGCGGCGGATTGCACCGTTCCGAGCAGGATATAGGTCGCCAGCATGACAAGACCGAGAATAACGAACCAGATGCCGTACCAGATGCCGAAAGCGGCCCATAGCGCAATACCGCCACCCAGCCCCAACACGATTAACGCCAGCCGCAAATAGATATTAATAGTGTACATAATGATCGAATACTTTAACAAAATGAAACCTGCAGCAACCACCTAAAGTTTAGCAAAGGTAATACGATTCGCCGGATGCGCCGATTTTCAACTGCCTAAGTTTTGCAGCTGGTTCCCGGGGCGCTACCATACTTCCAACAACGCTCAATCAGGAAAGCGACTGCAGGGCCGCTTCCAGTTTGTTTAGGTTTTGTTTGATTAGAAGGTCCTTAGGTTCGGCGGCCTTCGCCGAATCCAGGTATTGCCGGCTGGCGTCGTAATTTTGCTTTACGTAATGAATGTGCGCCAGATTGAGGTTGACCAGCGCCCGGTCGTTGGCGGTGGATAATCCCAGCTTCAGGGCGCGCTCCAAATCCGGTTTGGCCTCCCCGAGCGCTTCCTCCTGGAGGCGAATCATCCCCCGGGTGAAGTAAAAGTAAGCCCGGTTGCGCGGTAAGAGCAAAGCCGGAAAGCGCACCTGCCGGATAATTCCCCATGCTTGCTTCTTGTTGCCCCGCTTAAGCAGGTTGAAAGCCATCCAGACATTTCCAAATAGAAAGTGCGTGATCAGCAGCAGGAATCCCGCCAGGTACAGGTAACCGGCGCCGTCCTGCAAACCCCGTTCGATCTGCAACACAACTCCCAACCCGATGAATAAGATAACCAGCCCCAAGCGGATTTTCGTGTAAATCATGAACGCCAATTTAGGGATTTCTATCGAGCTCTTAAGGAAAGCGGTCAGAGGTTTAAAATCCTGTTAAACCGATGGGCAAAGCGGCCAAACAGACCACCCTTTCCACTGATATGCATCATTAATGTGTATATTTGTTAACGGTAGTCGAATTGGTTATAGTCTGCCAATCCAGAATTTGTGAATGCTGACCTGGCAGACTACAGATGATCATCCAACCAATTTCGCGTAGGTAGAATCGACCGTTTGGATGAAGTTTGCGCTCCACCCGAATCGCGTCGAGTATAAAAAGTAATCGGGGCTCTCTAAGGTTCCATTTGAGAAGGCCCCACATTACCTGAGACCCATGCCCGAAGAACAACTGGAAGATGTGCTCCTCCGTCTGCGGTCGGATGACGAGACGGTGCTCCGGGAGATTTTTCAAGCCAATTATCTGCCGGTTTGTCAAACCATTAATCGGTTTATTCGCGACCGCAGCCTGGTGGAGGATCTTGCGCAGGAGGTGTTTGTCCGGTTGTGGGAAAAGCGCCACCAACTCAACATCACCTCCTCTCTCAAAGCATATCTGCGGCGAATGGCCATCAACGAAGCCTTAGCTTACCTGCGTAAACACAAAAATTATTCGGAACAGGAACTTACCCTCGAGACGCAACGGGGGGCAAGTGAAAGCGCGGAAGGGGCCTTTTTACAAACTGAGCTGGAAGAACGCATCAAATCGGCTATCGATGGCTTGCCGCCCCGTTGCCGGGCCATTTTTCAACTTAGTCGTTACGAAGAACTCACTTACAAGGAAATCGCCGATCAATTGGATATTTCGGTGAAAACCGTAGAAAATCAAATGGGTAAGGCGTTAAAACTGCTCCGGGAGCAGCTGCGTTCTTACCTCGGGCTATTTCTCTGATAAAAGAAATGGCGCCGCGTAGGGGGAAAAGGATCCGGAGAGCATCATAATTATCGGAAACGGAAATGGATAAAATGGATGAAGCCAAGTATTCGGAATTGACCGCGAAATACCTTTCCGGAAACATTGATCCGAAAGAGCGGGAAGAATTGCTTTCCTGGGTACAGGAAGCAGAGGAGCATCGCGTGTTCTTTGACGAGATGATTCAGTTGTGGGGCATGTCCGGTGAATACGAAGCAAGTACTTTTGAAACCGATACCGATGCGGCCTGGAATCGGGTAGCCGCGCGCCTGTCCACCAACGGTTCGGCGGCAACGGAAGGGGAAGAACAAGCCCGGGAAAGCCGGGTTGGGAAACTTCCCTCCGGGCCTCGGCGCTGGATGGCCATAGCCGCTACGCTCTTGTTATTGGCATTTGCGGGATGGTGGTGGTACGGTGACCTATGGCGGGGAGGTGCGCTGGTGGAAGTGCGTGCACCGGAAGGCGAGCGGCGGCAAGCAACCCTTCCCGACGGAAGCCGGGTGTGGTTGAACCAAAATACCCGCATCACCTACCGGGAAAATTTTCAAGCCCGGCAAGTGGAACTGCAAGGCGAAGCCTTCTTTGAAGTCGAACCCGATACCGACAGCCCCTTTACGATTCGTAGCGGCGCCGCGCAAACCCGGGTGGTGGGCACTTCCTTCAATGTCAGGGCCTATCCCGGAGACCCCCGGGTGATCGTTACGGTGGAAACGGGCAAAGTCAAACTTTCGCTCAACGAAGAAAAACAACTGGATCTGAAAGCGGGCAGCTCGGGCATGGCCGATCCGGAAACTGAGATGGTAACCAGGGTGGAAGTATCCAATGCGACTTCCTGGAAAACCCGGATGATTAGCTTCAAAGATACGGAACTGCGCGAGGCCATACCGGTCATGGAGCGTTACTTCGATCTGCGGTTCGAACTGGAAAACAACGCCATACTGAATTGCCCCGTTAGCATCGACCTCCAAAACCCCACGGTAGATGAAGCGCTCTCCTTCATCGATTCCATGCTCAAAGACGTTAAGGTGGAATACCGGCGAGACGGCCGGGTACACCTGAAAGGAAAAGGTTGCCCAGATAAAAAATAAAACCCCAAACCAACGCACTTTCTAAAGCCTTTGATTTGCAATGAGGTACGCTGGCTGGTTGATGTTGCTATTCTGCCAGGTATTACCCCTTTACCTGGCGGCGCAGTTGTTGGAAACGCGGGTCACCCTATTTTATTCCAACGAACGGCTGGGCGCGATCCTGGGGGATATCACCCAGGATTACCAAATTCGCTTTGCCTATAGTAAATACTACGTGCCGGTCGACCGGAAGGTGTCCGTTGAGCTGGAGCAAACCCCGCTGCGAACGGCGCTGGATACGCTCTTTACCGGAACCGCCATCGAATATTTTTCCATGGGCGGGCAGGTGGTGCTCCGCATCGGAGAAAACCGGCAACTCAGCCAAATCGATTTAGAACCCCGCCCCCTGCAGCCCACCGAAGAAGAACAGCAAAGGCGGGAACGCCTAGGCGCCGCACTTCCCGAAATCAATCGCGAAGCGACCATTGAAAGAGCGGGCGAACTGCTCGCCGCCCTGGACTTGGATGCTTTCCGGTTTACGGAAATTGTATCGGATGAACCGCGGGTCGAGCAGCTGCCCGCTCAAGATCATTACCACCGCATTGCCCAAATATCCATTTTTCCCTTTTTGGGCACCAACGCTTTGATGAGCCATAAAATTACCAACCAGGTTTCGATCAATATATTCTGGGGAGCCAATGGGGGGCTGGATGGCTTGGAATTAGGGGGGCTGGTCAACACAATTATCAATGACGCCAAAGGCGTTCAGGTAGCCGGAATCGGCAATACTGTGGGCGACAGTCTCGTGGGCGCCCAAGCTAGCGGATGCTTCAACCTGGTGGGCGGCCGGATGGAAGGGGTGCAACTTTCGAGCACCTTTAACTTGGCCGGAAGCGGTGCAGGGGTGCAGGCAACGGGCCTTTTCAATGCCGCCGCGGGCCCCTTCGAAGGCGCGCAGGCGGCGGGCCTGTTCAACCTGTCTGGCGGGGGGCGGCAAAGCTGGCAGGCCGCCGGCCTTTTTAACTACAGTAGAGGAGCCATTCAAACCCAGGTGGCGCCCTTGTTCAATCGTGCGGATACGGTAAGCAATGGGCAGATCAGCAGCTTGCTGAATATCGGGGGGCAGGTGGATGGATTTCAATTGGGCCTGGTCAACTTCGCGGACACCGTTGCCGGCCTGCCGATCGGGCTGCTCAACTTCATCCGCCGGGGGTACAACCGGATGGAAATTGCCGCAAGCGAAAATCTTTTCGCAAATATCGGATTGAAACTAGGGGTGCAACGGTTTTACAACATCTTGCATATAGGAGCCCGGTTTAGTACAGCGCCGGCCAATGCGACCCAGCGTACGGAAAGCCTGAGCTGGGGACTGGGCTACGGAATCGGAACGGCTTTTTCGCTCGGCGAACGCTGGTTGATGAATCTCGAAGGAGTCGCCATCCACGTCAACGAGTACGAAGGCTGGACCCGGGAGTTGAACCTCTTGAATCAGCTGCGGCTGACGGCCGATTACCGGTTGGGAAGAAGAATCAGTCTGTTTGCAGGACCCGTAGGCAACTTCATGGTGTCCAAACTGGAAAATCCCGAGACCGGAACCATCGGATCGAATATCGCTCCTTACGCCTGGCTCGACCAAACGCGGGGCGATACCAATCTAAAAATCTGGGTAGGCCTCAACGCCGGGATCCGGTTCTGATCTTTACTTCCATAGTTATTGGAATACGTCATTAACCATCTTCGGGAAATGAGCGCACGCTTGCTTCCCTGGGACATCTGTGCACGATGACTGTACATTGATAAACTAAAACCAAGAAAGGATGAAAAAATTTGCGTTGCTTCTACTGCTGTTAGGCAGTGTTCTAGGGCTACGGGCTCAACACCAATCGGTTTTTGGCCGGGCCCGGGTAGTCGGTGGCTTTGCGGCGCCGATTATGGAAATGGGCCTCAATAACGATTTGAGTACGGCCGTAGGCGGTGGCGCCGGCCTGGTGATAAACAGCGTATTTATCGGCGGTTACGGTATGGGCAGCACCGATTTCCAGCGCCTCTTCGAAACGGGGGATGTGGAAAACCTCGAAATGGGGCACGGCGGATTTTGGCTGGGCTTCACCATTAGCCCGCAGGATGTCATCCACCTCTACGGTAGCGGTCGCGTCGGCTGGGGCGCCCTGGACATCAACTGGAACGACGGCCGCCTGCGCTACCAGGACCTGGATAAGATATTCGTGGCCACCCCCGAAATCGGACTCGAAATGAATATTGCCCGTTGGCTCCGAGTCAACGGCACGATCGGTTACCGCTACGTGGACGGCGTGGAAACCCAAGGATTAACCAATGAAGAAATGAGCGGCGCCGTCATTGGCGTCGGCATCCGCCTGGGCTGGTTTGGCAACCGCAGGTGGTATTGATCGCCATTACCAAATCAAACAATCTACAGGCCTTTCCGCCAAACTCCGGCCGCAGCGACGGAGAGCGGAAAGGCAAATTCAACAACCCAATCACGAGAAAAAAATAACAACCATGAGAGCTTTAAAATGGATGTTCACCAGCTTGGTGTTGACCGCCGGATTGAGCGGTTGCTACATCGACTTTGACAATGACGCAGATGGCGGCTGCCTCGACGGCAGCGGGCCGGTCGTTTCCGAGCGACTGGAGCTCAACCGCATCGAAAGCCTGGATTTACAAATACCTGCGATCGTCTACCTGCGTAAAGGGGAAAACCAGGAAATCGTTATCGAAGCCCAGGACAATATCATCGGTTATCTGAACCGTGAAGTACGTGCCGGCCACTGGGAGGTGGAAGTGGATCGCTGCATCCGCGATATGGAAAATGTACGCATCTTTCTGACCCTGCCGGAAATCTCGGGACTGGAAATTTCGGGCTCCGGGCAAATCGTTAGTGAGGAAATGCTCCAGCTGGACGATGTCAGCCTCGGTATCTCCGGTTCCGGCAATATCAATTTGTCTATGACGGCCGATGATGTGGAAGCCGTCATTTCGGGATCGGGAGAAATCCGGTTCAACGGCGCCGCCGATGAAGTGCTGTACCGGGTAACCGGATCGGGCGATATGCTCTGCTTTGGCTTGCAAGCTCGTAAGGGAACCGTTGAAATACGGGGTAGCGGCGATGTGGAAGTATTCGTGGAAGAGGAACTGGACGTCAATATCTCGGGTAGCGGCAATGTTTATTATAAGGGAGCACCGGAAATCAATGTGCGTATTTCCGGGTCCGGGGAGGTGGTGAATGATAATTAGTAGTGGGTAGTTGGTAGTGGGATACGGCATGGGCTGCGCCACACCATCGATTCAGGGCTTGGCGGAAGCCCTCGGCCAGACTGAAGACCAACAGAATTTACTCCCCGCCAAACGTTAAAACCAACGCCCGAAGTGCTAAAATGCCGCACCTGGGGTTTTATTACCGGGTCGTTTCCACTGGAAACTTTTCCTGGAAAGGGCCCTTCATCCCTGGTTACCGGGAATTTCCCGGTTAATCTTTTGAAAGTGCGTTCGTGGAAGGTCTCGCCGCCCGGTGAGAC
>CAYWHT010000071.1:11390-11640 GCA_964458135.1 uncultured Saprospiraceae bacterium
CACTGCTCAACAGCTCCTTCCTGCGGGCGCCCAAGCTTGACGAGCATTTTGCCTTCTCGTGACGAAGAACTCACGCATAATCCGGGTTAAATTTTTTCATCCAGGACGAATTTTTTTTGCCGGAAAGTAGTGATTTCTACCGTTTGAAGCCAGTTAAAGCGGTGGGGGTTAACTTTAAAAACATGATTGTCAAGTACTTAAAATTAAAGTACTTGAATTTAAAGTAACTCCAAAAAGATCAAAAGTACCT
>CAYWHT010000072.1:0-4887 GCA_964458135.1 uncultured Saprospiraceae bacterium
CTTATTAATCTCTCATCGCTAAGCAAAAAGCAGGGGTGATTGTCGAAAAAGGGCCGTATTTCGCCCGTAATTACAGGGCGAAATACGGAAAGTTTATTAGTGCGCGAAGCCTTAGACAAATAACGGATTCATCAAAATAAAGGCCACGGCGCCCGCGAGAAACCCGATCAAGGCCAGCCAGGAGACCCGGCGCAGATACCAGATGAAGTCGATGCGTTCCATACCCATGGCCGCTACGCCGGCGGCGGATCCAATGATCAGCATGCTGCCTCCGGTTCCAGCGGAGTAGGCGATAAAATGCCACAACTTGCTGTCAACGGGGAAAGTCTCCATTGGATACATCCCCATCGAAGCGGCCACCAAAGGTACATTGTCGATGATGGCCGATAGAAATCCGAGAATGAGCACCACGATATCCTGATTGGGAATGGCTTCCTGCAACTGCTCGGCCAGGCTCATGAGAAAACCGACCTCGTGACCGCTCGCACCCATAACGGCTACCGACTCCAGGGCCGCTACGGCCATCAGAATACCCAAAAAGAAGATGATGCTCGACAATTCGATCCGGGAGAGGGCTTTGTGCGCCGAATACATCTCCCGTCGCTCTTCAGTGAACTCCTCTTCCGGATGGATGTATTCGGAAACCAGCCAGACCACGCCCAGGGAAAGCATCATGCCGACGTAGGGAGGAAGGTGGGTGATCGACTTGAAAATGGGAACGAAGACCAAGCCTCCAATTCCGGTAAAGAGCATGGTCTTACTACTCAGAAGTCGCTCGGAACTCCTTTTCTTATCCCCGTTCAGGTCAACCGGCCGGGCAATCTTACCCTTGAAAGGACCGATGAAAGAAGCAATGATCACCGGCACGGTGATGCAGACGATCGACGGAACGACCAGGCGCTGGATCAGGCCCACCGTGGTCACCTTTTCTCCAATCCAAAGCATCGTCGTGGTCACATCGCCGATGGGCGACCAGGCGCCGCCGGCATTCGCGCCGATAACTGCGAGGGATACAAACCAAAGCCGTTCGTTCTTGTCGGGAATCAGACGTCGCAATAACGACACCAGTACAATGGTGGAAGCGAGGTTGTCCAGCGTAGCGGAAAGAAAAAAGGCCAATACGCTGATGAGGATCAGCATCTTACCCTTGCTTTCCGTGGTAATCCGGTTCGTAATGACGGCAAACCCCTTGTGCAAATCAACCAATTCCACAATGGTCATGGCGCCAATCAAAAAGATGAGAATCTCAGCGGTTTTGCCGATGTGATGCAAGAGTACCGGTTGTAATTGCCCCACCTCGTGATGGTGATTGACGACATCCAGGTGGCCGATGGAAACGAGCGCCCAACAAAGGGAACCCATCAAAAGCGCCGGTACCGACTTGTCCAATCTCAAAGGATGCTCAAAAACGATGGTAGCGTATCCCAGAATAAAACAAAGTAAAACTCCGGTTAGCATTTAGAAGGTTTTTGTGTAGGATAGATGGTCCGAAATACTATGATAATGCTGAAAATAGCTGCGTAAAATTATAATTTTCTAGAAGCTGGGGGCATTTTATGCCGGTTTATTGTTCGAAAAATCAGGCTTTGCCAGCAGCCGATGGAATGCGACTTGGATAATATTAGTTTTTCGGATGTTATGTTTTATTTTTGCCGATTCAACCGGCCGGCGTGCCGGGCAACTTATTGCAAAAAATGTGTGTTTGAAAAATGACCGCCCGGTTTTGGGGGGTGTAGTCCGCCAAGTCAGCATTCACAAATCTTGGGTTGGCAGGCTGTATTTTAAAAGAGTCACCATGGTCAAAATTGGAAATGTGGAGGTCGGCGAATTTCCACTCTTGCTGGCGCCGATGGAAGACGTCAGCGACCCTCCCTTCCGCGCGCTCTGCAAAAAGCAAGGGTGTGACATGATGTACACGGAATTCATTTCCGTGGAGGGCCTAATCCGTGATGCGGAAAAAAGCGTTCAAAAGCTCGATATCTACGAGGCCGAACGGCCCATCGGCATCCAGATCTTCGGCGCCGAGCTGGATTCCATGATCCGCGCCGCAGAAATCGTGGAACAAGCGCAGCCGGAGGTGCTCGACATCAACTACGGCTGTCCGGTCAAAAAGGTCGTCAATAAAATGTGCGGGGCGGGCATCTTGCAGGATATTCCCAGAATGGTGGAACTGACCGAAGCCGTGGTCAAGTCCACCCATTTGCCAGTAACGGTCAAAACCCGGCTGGGATGGGACGAAAACACCAAATACATCGCGGAGGCAGCGGAGCGCCTGCAGGATGTAGGCATACAGGCGCTGTCCATTCATGGTCGCACCCGCAAACAAATGTACAAAGGAGAAGCCGACTGGACGCTCATCGGGAAAATCAAAGAAAATCCACGCATCCACATTCCCATCTTCGGCAACGGCGATATAGACTCTCCCCGGAAAGCCGAAGCTTACCGCAACCGCTACGGCGTTGACGGCATCATGATCGGACGGGCCAGCATCGGCTACCCCTGGATCTTCCGCGAAATCAAACACTACTTCGCCACGGGGGAAGTGCTTCCGCCCCCCACGGTCAGCGAACGCGTAGCTACCGCAAAGGCCCACCTGCGCCGCTCGGTGGAATGGAAAGGCGAAAAATTGGGCGTCTGGGAGACGCGCCGGCATTACACCAATTACTTCCGCGGCTTTCCGGGAATCAAACCATTCCGTAAAGAGTTAGTGAGCAGGGAGGATCCCGAAGAACTATTCGCCATCCTGGACCGGATAGAAGCGCACTACGCCGGCCTGGAGATGGCTACGACGCCCTAATCGCACGAAGTCGCACGATAAAACGCTCGCAGTGGTATTCAACATACAAGCACACGAGAGGCAGATTTTCAGGGTCGTTAGCGAGGCCGCCGAAGGTTTGGGGTACCCGGCCTACGTGGTGGGCGGCTACGTCCGGGATCGCCTACTGGCCCGCCCCTCTAAAGATATGGACATCGTCTGTGTGGGCGACGGCATCCGGCTGGCGCAAAATGTCGCTTCCCACTTGCATCCCATACCCCGTATTACGGTGTACAAGCGCTTCGGCACGGCCATGCTCAAGCACCAGGATATGGAAATCGAATTCGTCGGCGCGCGCAAGGAATCCTACCGGCACGATTCCCGCAAACCCAAGGTGGAAAAGGGCTCTCTGGAAGACGATCAAAACCGCCGCGACTTCACCATCAACGCCCTGGCGGTGAGCTTGAATGCCCGGGATTTCGGAACGATCATCGATCCCTTCGATGGCCTGGAACATCTCGAACAACGCCTCATCAAAACGCCCCTGGAGCCGGGAAAGACTTTCTCCGACGACCCCTTGAGAATGCTGCGGGCCATCCGCTTCGCCGGCCAGCTCGATTTCCGCATCGAGGAAGCCACCCTGGAGGCGGTCAAGGACTATAATCAACGCATCCGCATCGTTTCCCAGGAACGCATCACCACGGAGCTTAACAAGATCATCCAGGCGCCCCGGCCGTCGCGCGGGTTTAAACTGCTTTTCAATACCGGCCTATTACACTTTATTTTCCCGGAAATGGTCGATCTGCAAGGGGTGGATGTACGCAACGGCGTAGCCCATAAAGACAACTTTTACCACACCCTCCAGGTGCTCGACAACCTGGCTAAAAAAACCCACGATCTGTGGCTGCGTTGGGCGGCGATCCTGCACGATATCGGCAAGCCGCCCACCAAGCGCTTTCAGCCCGAACACGGCTGGACGTTTCACGGCCACGAAGCCGTAGGCGCCGACATGGTGCCGAAAATCTTCCGGCGCATGCGGCTGCCAATGGATCACAAGATGAAGTACGTGCAAAAGCTCGTGCGCCTGCACCTGCGTCCGATCAGCCTCACCAAGGAAAATATCACCGATTCCGCCATCCGCCGCCTGCTCTTTGATGCCGGAGATGATATCGATGACCTGATGCTCCTGTGCGAGGCCGATATTACCTCTAAAAACCCCAAAAAGGTGCGGCGGTACCTCGAAAATTACGAACTGGTGCGGGAACGGCTGGAAGAAGTGGAAGAAAAAGACCGGCTGCGTAATTGGCAACCTCCGATCTCCGGGGAGACCATCATGGAAACCTTCGGCATTAGCCCCTCCAAAGAGGTAGGGGTGATTAAAACCGCCATTCGCGAAGCTATCCTCGATGGCGAAATCCCCAATGATTACAATGCCGCCTATCAGTTCATGTTAAAAAAGGGAAAAGAAATTGGATTGGAAGTAACGGCGGAGTAAACTCTTATTTTTTACGCCCGTGGTATGGCTTGAAGATAAAGCAATCCTCTTCGGTGATCGCCGTAAAGTGATCCACTTCATCAACCAAAATGCGGGCGGTAGTCTTCTCGATGGCCGCAACTTCCACCCGCACCCCCTCGCTCTTGAGGTGACGCACCAATTCTACGTAGTCGGCATCCCCACTTAAAATGATGATCGTGTCTACTTTCTGGGCAATTTGGGTGGCTTTGATGGTGAGCGGAATATCGGCCGATTTGTAACAAGGCACCACCGAGCCGTGGTAGTAGTTGTGCAGCCTTTCGGCTAACTTTTGGGAGATGTTTTGGCCCTCCCGGAAGTAGATCAAGCGATTTAATCCGCGATTGTCCAACAGTTTGGGAATGAGGGTGTCGAAATTTAACATCGCATGGCGGTCGCCTACCAAACTGTGCAAACTCATCTCCATGTTGTTGCCATCGACCAAAATAGCTACCGACTGACTGATCTTCACCGCTGATACATCCTGTTTTTCCATAGCGCTTGATTTCCTTCCGCAAAGGTAGGAATTTCTCCGGCCTTCGTCTTTTCTGGCCTTTGGGATATTATTTTAATACTAAACTATTATTGCTATCTCGCGTTACCACTTATAGTTACTTCC
>CAYWHT010000072.1:4897-11467 GCA_964458135.1 uncultured Saprospiraceae bacterium
CTTCCCTGAAATATCTTGTAGTACTTACGTTTACGACTTCCGCGAATTTGTTTACCGTAGCACTTTTGACCACGCAATCAACGAAGAGATGATTTGAGAAATACGCTCGAACGAATTTCTTGAGTTTTGGTGGCAGACTGTAGTTTTCAGATGAGTAGCCATTCCACGGGCTAATCCCACCTGGCTTTTCTAACAAACCCATTTTTAATTAAACGAGTTGATCATGCAAACAACTACCAACAAGGTTAAAATTATTGAAGTCAAACCACACATCGTCAAAGTTCAGTTCGTTGATTCGGGACAAGTAAGCACATTTCCCCGTAAAAGTTTTGAACGCAAACTAGATTTGGGAATCTTTGAGGTAATAAACCCGGAAATGATGCCGGTAGGTTTGTAGTTCATTTTCAAGCGAATATCGCTGGATTTTTCTCTTGCCGGTTATTGTTTAGGGTTAAAAAAGAGCCAAAACAACCATACCCATGGAAAAATCCATTGGAATCGTGCTCTCCGGCGGTGGGGTTCGGGGCATTGCCCACGTGGGCCTTTTGCGCGCTTTACGCGAAAGGAACATCAAACCCCACTTTATCGCTGGCGCCAGCGCTGGCGCTCTGGTGGGTGCTCTTTACGCACAGGATTACGAATACGAAGATATTCTGGATTTTTTTCGCAGAACGCCGCTCTTTGATTTCTCCCGCTATTCCGCTAATAAGCCCGGCTGGCTGGATAGCGATAAATACTGGGACTTTTTAATCAAGTATTTCCCGGAAGATCGCTTCGAAGAACTCGACCGCCGCTTGTTCGTCATCGCTTCGGATTTGCTCAATGCCGAGTGGGAGGTGTTCTACAGCGGCGAGCTGATCCGGCCTTTGTTGGCCAGCGCCGCCATTCCCGCCCTCTTCACGCCCGTAGAGATCGATGGCCGCCTGTTTTCCGACGGTGGCGTAATGAACAACTTTCCCGTGGAGCCGCTGCTTCCCGTATGCCAAAAAATTATCGGAAGCTTTGTCAATCCCCTGCGGCCAATGGAGCGCGATCACCTCACAACTTCCCTGCGCGTATTGCAGAGAGCCTATGATCTAAGTTTCTACGCCAATTCTGCTTCCAAATTTTCCCAGTGCGACTATCTTTTCAAGCCCCAGGTGCTCCATGAGTACGGGATGCTCGACACCCGCCACCTGGAAGAAATTTTTGATATCGGTTACCAAAAAGCCCGGGACGACATGGACCATATCATACGGGCCTTGTACGATTCCGGCCAGCAAACGTCATCCCGGAAACCCCGGGACTGGTCCTTCTCCGAAAATTGAAAGAAACTTTGCATCTTGGCGAAGAAACCCTTTCCCGCAACAATACCACTTGGCATGTACGCAACGCGCTCTAGGTTATTGCTCCTCTTACCCTTACTTAGCCTGATGGCCTGCCAGGATTTCACCCCGCCGCCCACCGTCGTAACCGTCGAACCCGAACAGAGCACCGAGTACCACGGTTGGGAATCCACGGCCTATTACACTGGTATTTCCATGGCCCAGGACCCGAAGAGCCTGAATCTGGACCCTTACATCCTCCTGGAGGTCAGCATCCCGCATCCGGGGCGTTATTATCCCTGGATGCTAGCCGCCCGGCAGGGGAATGCGGGAGGCCCCTCGCCGCAGGTGCGCTTTTCGGCATCACCGAAAGAGAGCAGTAGCGTGTCCCGGCTCGACCGGGCGGCGATCACCCTCGATCAGCGGGCGGCGCTGCAATGGTCGCACACCCCCGCAGATTCCCTGACGGAGGATTACTTGTTTTTCCCGAATCCCGGTGATTACTTCATTCGCCTGCAAGCCGATACTTTGCCGGACGCCCGTCTGCTCATCGATAAAATAGTGCTGACCAATCGATCCACTTACCAGCCGGAAGGCTACGCTTTTCAGCCCGACACCACGGAGATTATCCTGCCGCCGGCCTGGGCGTTCGGCATCCTTTACGGCGGTTACACCAACCAGTCGGAGAGCCGGGAGCGGGTAGACAGCATCCGGGCCTTCGGCTTGCCCATCGACGGGTACTGGATCGACAGCTGGTTTTGGGACTACCAAAACCGCGGCGCAGGCCCAGCGGGGTATATCGACTTTCGGGGGGATCGCAAAGCTTATCCCGATCCCGGCGCCCTGTGGTCTTATCTGGAAAGCCGGCAAGTTAAGGCCGGCCTATGGATCTGGGACGCCATCCAGCAAAGCGGTAACGAGGCGGTGTTCGCCGATTTTCAGGACCGGCAGTATTTCACCGGCCCCCCTTACGAAAATACCGACCGCTGGCACAACAAAGCGGGCAACACTCTCATCGCCGATATCGACTTCGAAAACCCGGAGGCCGTAGCTTACTGGAAAGCGCAATTGCAGCCCTTTTTTGAAGTGGGCCTGGACTTTTTGAAGCTGGATCGCAGCTCGGAAATTCCCTTCCTGCGGGCGGCCTTTACGGCTACGCAGGAGATGGGCCGGGAAACGGCCGGCCGCGGCTTCGTGCTTTCGCACCTGCACAGCACCTACCAACCGGCCATGCTGCAGTATCCGACCAAGTGGACCGGCGACGCCAAAATCGCCTGGTCGCAACCTGACTATCCCGATTTCAACCAGTACGCCATGGGCGCCTTCCGGGAAAACCTTCTCATGGCGGCCGACCCTTCGCGCACCACTTACGCCCTTCCCTTTCTAACCCACGATGCGGGCGGGTACAATTTCTACGGCCCCCGCAAAGTGGACGAAGAACTGTACCTGCGCTGGATCCCCTTCGCCATGATGAATCCGGTCACCACCGTATTTACCTCGCACCAAAATCCGACCGCCAATTTACCTTGGCGGTACTCCCGGCGGGCCTTGGAAACCTTCCGGTATTACGCGCGCCTGAAGATGCGCCTCTTTCCCTACATCTACACCTACGCGCATCGCACCCGGGCATCGCGGGAGAAAATGGTGCGCGGGGATCGCCGCCATCCCGACCAGTACCGCCTGGGAGAAGAATTGCTGGTGGCGCCGATTACGCAGCCCGGGGCCGACTCCCGCGAGCTGGTGTTGCCCCCGGGGCAGTGGCGGGATTTTTACGATCCGCAAACTGTGTTTGAGGGCGGGCAAGCCATTACCTATCCCGCACCCCTGGATCGCTTGCCGCTCCTGGTGCGCTCGGGCAGCATATTGCCCTTGCGACCCTATGCCCCCAGCATCGCGGCGGGAACGAATGACAGCCTCACGCTCAGGATCTATCCGGGAGCGGCGGCCGCCTCCTTCACGCTCATCGAAGACGATGGCGAAAGCGAAAACTACCGGAATGGCGAGCTGGCGCGGACGACTTTTACCTACCGCCGGCAAGGCCGGGTAGGCCAACTGAGTTGTTCGGCTACGGCGGGCAGCTTCCGGGGAATGAACGATCAACGCCGCCTGCAACTCGAAATCTACGAGAGCGAACGGCCAGAGCGAGTGAGCATCAATGAGGAACCGCTGGAATGGCGATACGACGAAGCCGCCGGTTGCCTCCGCATCGATGCCGGCCTTCTGGAAAAATCGGAAGAACAAGTCGTGACCTTGCGTTTTGAATAGCGCAATTTCGCAGCTTCTTTGTATATTCCGGCCTCCAAGCATCGAAAACCCATTCTTCCATGAGAATACAATTTCGCATCCACTACCAAACGCAGTGGGGAGAACGCCTGGCCATTACCGGTTCCAGTGAAGAGCTCGGCAATTGGGATCGCCCCAACTCCTTAGCCTTGACTTACCAGGGAGAGGGTTTCTGGGGCGCTACCCTGGAAATCAGCCGGCTGCAGCCTTCACTGAGTTATAAGTACCTGCTGATTGACGAAAATAGCGGGCAGGTTGTAGAAGAATGGGGGCAGTCCCGCACCTTGGAACTGCCGATGGATGCCGAAGCTTTTCTCGCCGTACAGGACGCCTGGCGCATGATCCGCCACGACGAAAACGCCCTGTATACCTCGGCCTTTCAAGACGCCATTTTCCAGGTAGGACGCTTTCGCCCCCTGCCGGCAGATCGCCAACCCGGACAGGTGCTGGTGCGCTTCCAAATGCGGGCGCCACGGGTAGACGCGGGCGAGCAGCTTTGCATACTGGGCAGCTTGCCCGAATTGGGGGGCTGGAATCCCAAAAAGCCGCTCCTCATGGGCAATACGGATCATCCGCTCTGGCTAGGCTCCGTAGCTTCTCTGCCCGCCCAACCTTTTAATTATAAATACGGCATCTACGATTTGCGCAAGGGGCGGGTCAAGTACCTCGAAAGCGGGGATAACCGCCGTAGTTTCATCCCCAACCGCATCGAGCAATTCGTCATTAGTGACGAGTATTTCCAGTACCCGACGGGCGCCTGGAAAGGCGGCGGATTGGCGATACCGGTATTTTCCATCCGCACCGAAGACGGATTGGGGGTAGGGGAGTTTACCGATATTAAACCCCTGGTGGATTGGGCCGAAGAAATCGGCCTGCGCATGCTGCAGATCCTACCCGTAAACGATACGATGGCCACCAATAGCTGGGCGGATTCTTACCCCTACGCCGCCATCTCAGTATTTGCCCTGCACCCCCTATACCTCCACCTAGATAGCCTGGATCCCGACGGCGCAATTATCGACCCGCAAGAGCTGCAGTCGGAAAAAGAAAAGCTCAACGCTTTGCCTCAGGTGGACTACGAAGCCGTGCTCCAGCTCAAACTGCGATTGGCCCGGCAGGTTTTTGAAGCCAGGCGCGCCACTTTCCTGGAAGACGCCTCCTTTAAGAGTTTCCTGGAAGCAAATCGCCACTGGCTGCGGCCCTACGCCGTTTTCAGTTACCTGCGGGACCATTACGGCACGGTAGATTACAAGCAGTGGGGAGACAACAAAGAATGCACCACCGAGCGACTGGAAGCATTGTCCGATCCGGAAGCGCCCGAATTTGCCAAGGTGGCTTTCTATTATTTCCTCCAGTACCATTTAGACCAGCAACTGCACGAAGCCGCCGAATACGCCCGCAGCAAAGGAGTATTGCTCAAGGGAGACATCCCGATCGGCATCTACCGCTACAGCGTGGACGCCTGGGTGGCGCCCAGGCTGTACAATATGGACGGTCAGGCCGGCGCCCCGCCCGATCCCTTTTCCGACACCGGGCAGAACTGGGGTTTTCCCACCTACGATTGGAATGAAATGGCGAAAGACGATTACCGTTGGTGGCGGCAACGTTTGCAGCAGCTTTCCCGCTATTTCGACGCCTTCCGGATCGATCACATCCTCGGCTTCTTCCGCATTTGGGAAATCCCCTACGAGCAAATCGAAGGCTTGATGGGACGCTTCAATCCCGCCCTGCCGGTCACCCGCGACGAGTTCGAACAACGCGCCATTCCCTTTGATTACGAGCGCTTCGTCGAGCCCTACCTGCCCGACCACCTGATCCGGCAACAATTCGGTGGAGAGGCCGATGCCGTCATCGCCATCTTTCTGGAAGAGAAAAGGCCCGGAATTTACCAATTCAAGGAATCCCTCAATAGCCAGCGCAGCATCCAAGAATTCCTGGCCAGGGAAGATAATGCCGACTACCAGCACTGGAAGCAACCGCTCTTTGATCTGGTCGCCAACCTGCTGTTCTTCGAAGAGCCGGGCTCCAACCACCTGGCTTTCCATCCCCGGATCAAAATGCAGGAAACCGATTCCTTCCGGGAGTTGGATCCACTCGTTCAGCAACGGCTGCAAGATTTATACATCGATTACTATTACCGTCGACAGGAAGATTTCTGGCGGGAGTCGGCCATGCGAAAACTCCCCTCCATCAAGCAGGCCACCAATATGTTGATCTGCGGTGAAGATCTGGGCATGGTGCCCGATTGCGTACCCGGCGTCATGGATGAGCTCGGCATTCTGAGCCTGGAAATCCAACGGATGTCCAAAAATCCGCAAACCGAATTTTTGAAATACCAGGACATCCCTTACCTGTCGGTTTGCAGCCCCTCGACCCACGATATGCCGCCCCTCAGGGCCTGGTGGGAGGAATCCGAATCCGATCAGATCCGGAGGTTCTACCAGGAAGAACTCGGCTTCCAGGGCGAACCGCCGGAAAGCTGCGAGCCCTGGGTCATCGAACGCATCCTGCGGCAACATCTCTACTGGCCGAGCATGTGGGCCGTCTTTCCCCTGCAGGACCTCGTCGCCATGGACGACTCCATTCGACATCCCAATCCCTTTTCCGAACGCATCAACATTCCCAGCAACCCGAAACATTACTGGCGCTACCGCTTCCACCTGACAGTCAAGGAACTGCGAGCGGCGAAAGGCTTTAACGGCCGCCTCCGGTACATGTTGGAGGATGCCCGACGGTTTTGACCCCGCCTCCCAAACACCATTAATTTTTCCTCAGATAAAATTTTCTCTCCTAAAATAATTCGACTAAAAGAGAACCGGAAGTGTTTTAAGAACTTGTAGGGAGGTTGCTTTTGATGCCGAAAATGACCAGATTTGAGTGCTCAGGAAGCCATTTTTTATTCAAGAGTGGGGTGCAACTCTTGAGTAAAAAATGGTGAAGTGAGGTCCTACAGATGGTCATTTGTAGGCCAAAGGGTAAACCC
>CAYWHT010000073.1:0-11405 GCA_964458135.1 uncultured Saprospiraceae bacterium
ACCGCCGCGATGGCGATGATGAAGTCGCTGAAATATTGCCGCTCCGCATCGTTATCGAGGCCGACAAACCCAACGTCCTGTAGCTCCCGCGTGGCTTCGTCGTTGTCAAAGGCCTGGGTAATTTGCTGGGCGATGGGCACCACCGACCAGTTGGTGGTGTCCACCCGCCGGTCGGGGTTGGCAGGGCCGGGCAGGCCGTTTTCGAAGAATTTACGCGAGTCGCGCAGTAGATCTTCCGAGATGTTACCGAGCTCGATGTAGAGATCGCCTTCCTTTTCCCGGAAATCCGGGGAAGGACCTCCGGGGTCGTTGGGATCCTGGAAGGGGCTGAGCGCCCAGAATTCGAGGAATTCGATGTTGGCCGACTGGAAGTCGTTGGTTTCCAGCGCGCGCATAATGCCGCCCCAACGGGTAGTGGGATCGCGCAGCACCATGGAGTCGCCGATGAAGCTGGTGCCCCGGCTGAATCCGGGATAGCCGTCGGGAACGTCAAAGTTATAGGGGCCGCGCTGGCCGGGATAGAAGGTCAGGTCGAGCGTCCGCACATTGGGAGAGCGCGTGGGCGGAATATCTTCGTTGGGGAATACTTCCTGCTGGGGCACCCGGCTGGTGTAGATATTTTCGTCGTCGAAGTTTTGGCGCGCATTATCATCGATGCGGTACCAGTTGAGGCGGGCGCGGTTGGCGCCCGAGCGGATATCGTTGACGAGGTTGGCCTCGGGAAAGAGCGGGTTGTTGTTTTCCCCGTCGTTTTGGGGTACGCTGGCCAGCGTCCAGCGGTTGACGGGCTGGCGCAGGTCAAAGCTGCTGGCGGTGCCTTCGAAGTCATCGATGTACACCACCCCGCCTTCATCGTTGGTGCCCTGATTAATGGCCTTCGAGTGGCCGGGAGAAAGTACGGCCGCTTCCGCGCTCACCGAAATACTGGAAGGCTCTTTGGTGGACAAGAGGGGGATGGCGTCGATGGCGCGCGTCAGCCAGGGCGCATCGCGGCTCATATTGAGGTCGAGCCCGTAGATACTATTGTTGTTAGGGTCTTCGCCAATGTTGACCTTCTGGGTAAACGGGCGTTCGGAAAGGTTGAGGAAGGTGCCCCCGATATTGAAGTTTTCGTCGACTTCGTAATCGGCCCGCAATCCGAACATCGACTTGAGCTGAAAGCCGAATACCGTATTGTCCTCGAAATCCACATTGATCGGCACCCCGGAATTGAGGATGGCGTCATTGAGAATTTTCACCCGCCCGGTATTGTAGTCTACCTCATAATCGACGCCTTCGCGCAACACCTGGCCGCCCGCGCTGACTCGCACCGATCCCGGCGGGATGTTGAAGGCGCCCAGCGATATTTCCGAAGAGACGGAGGATTTGAATTCCCCCTTAATGGTGTAGCGGTTCTTTTCCGGAAATTCCTGGGCCTGGAAGAGCGTTTGGTCGTATAGTTCCTGGTAGACGAATCGGTCTTCCAACTCATCGGTGGTGATCTGTTCGGCCAGGGTGGAGCCGAAGGGTTCCAGCACGGGAAACATGATCCGCCCGTTTTGCGGGTTGATGGTTACGCCGGGCACAAAGTCGAAAACCCCGTCGGGCTGGGGGTCGCCCTGCACGTTGAGGTTGTCGAGGTTGAAGACCCGCAACAGGGGTTGCCCCGCCAGGTTGGTTTCGGGCAGAAAGCGCTTGTTGCCCTCGCCGGGGTCTTCATAGAATACGTCGAGGCGAAAATCTTCGCGATTGACCTGAAAGGCGCCGATGGAGTAGACGTTTTTCATCATGAGGTCCCAGGTTGGCACGTCGGTGCGCTGGGTGGTGCTCTTGAGCATTTTGACGAAAAGGACGTTGAGCGAGGAGTCGGGGCGCGTATTTTCCGAGTTCTGGGCCAGTTCGCCGACTTTATAGGTCTCGCCGTTATAGGAGTACTGGAAGGCCACGCCGACTACCTGGTCGGGTTGCACGTTGACGTTGACGGAGATAAAACCCAGCTGCGGGTGTACGGTATATTCGGAAGGTTTGAGTTTACGAGCGCTCACCTTTTCAAAATCGCGAGCCTGTTGGAGGCCAAATTCTTCGGATTGCAGAATGGATACGGCCTGATCGATTTCGCGCACCCCCGGGGTGTTGATAAGTCGATCGTAGAGGGGGTTGGCGTCGTTATCGGGCAGGGCCCTGCCGCCGCCGATTTCCCGGAAGGGAGGGTTGGCGAAAGGCGGAATGGCGTCGGGGTTGACGAGGCGCGTGGGTTCCCCCAGGTCGGAGAAAGCAACGATGTCGCGTACGTTATCCACCTCGTTGCGGTCGTTTGTGATCCAAACCTCAATGTTTTCCAGCTTGAACAAGGAGCGTATTTGCGGGAGGTTTTGGAGGTTGCGCTCGAAGGTTTCCCGGTTGTAGTGGGAGAGGAAGAAATGGCGGTTTTCGTCGTAGTCGTCGGCTTTGAGCTCGAATTCCTGCACCTGGCCACCACCCTGGATTTGGATCGAGCTCCGCTCGGATTGTTGCTGGGAGGCTACGGCGGTCAGCCGCAGCTTTCCGAACTGCAATTCGGTAATGAAACCGAAAAGGCTCTGGGCGCCCTTGATCAGGCTACCGCGGATGGGTAGGCTGACGTTGCCCGCATCGACCCGCTTGACGATAGCGTCTTCGCTAAAGGCATCCTCCAGGTCGCTGTTGTAGTTGAGTTTGATTTGATTATCGAAGTCAAAGGTGGCGTTGGTGTTGTACTGGGTGGACAGGGAGAGCTTCTTGCCGATTTGGCCGGTGACGTCGAGGCGGATGTCCATGTCAAAGTCAAAGCCGCCATTGCGCCGTTGCCGTTCCGGCAGGATGGGGTTTTCCACGGTTTGGAAGTCGACCCCGAAGGTCAGGTCGATATTGCCCTGGGGCCGGATGTCCACCGTGGAGCCGCCGAAGAGCCGGTCGAGGAGGCTGCTTTCCACGTCGAACTTGGCGAAGGGGTCAACGGCGCTCTGACCTTCTTCTCCGCCGCCCAGGCCGGCCAGCTCATTGAAGTATTCTCGCTCCTGCTGCTCTTTTCGGTACTCCTGGTACTCTTCAAAGCTCATATAGGTGGGAGGGCGGAAATCAAATTCGCCGATTTTTTCCTGGATGATGTACTGCCCGGTTTCCGGATCGTACTCCACCGTTTGCTCGATGCTGCCGGGGTCTTGCAGGTCGAAGGGATTGCGGTTGGTGGAATCCATGAGAAAGCTGCCCTGCCGGTCGCGCAAGGGCGGAAGGGTGTCCTTGGCGGCGTTGACGACGGTATAGCGGCCGGCGTAGGGGTCTTCCAGCCCGTGGTTATTGCCCCGCAGCGCCAAAGCACATGCGAAAATCGCGGTAAATAAGCTGAAGGGTAAAAGTACTCTACTCATAGTTGTTAATCATGGGATTAGTGCGACACTTCCGATACGTAGTAGTTGGTATAATCCGAGCATTCTGCTTTGCCGAGCATTATGAGAACGGGCGGCGGCAATTTTTACGATAACTTTAACAGCCGTACAACCGTTCGTAACGAACTGTAATCCTAATTTAGTCTGTTATGTTTTTGGGAAAATACGTTAATTATCAATCAGCCTACCTCTATCCATAGCAAAGGGGCCAATTCAGGATAATTGTTTAAGCGCGAGCTTAATGAGTTCCTCTACGCTTTGCACACCAGGTTGTTCCTTCAGGAGTTTGTTGAGGATTTTCTGCACCTGGATTCTGGGGAACCCGAGCGCAACTAATGCAGATAACGCCTCATCGCGCATTGTATTGTCTGCCGGTGTGATTGTTATCGGGGCCTCGCCGGATTCCTTGACCAGCTTGTCTTTCAGGTCAATAATGAGGCGTTTGGCCGTCTTGGGGCCTATGCCTTTTACGCTTTTAAATGCCGCTATATTTTCCCCGATGATGGCCGAACGCACTTCTTCGGGATCCAGGGAAGAGAGCATGATCCGCGCGGTGTTGGGCCCTACCCCCGAGACCGAGATGAGGTGAATAAACAGGCGTCGTTCCGCCTCTTCCGCAAAGCCGTAAAGGGTGTGGCTATCTTCTTTAATGTGCAGATATGTCAGGATCTTGACGTCTTCCAGCTGCTCTATGCGGGCGTACGTGTACAGGCTGATGTTGACCTGGTAGCCCACACCCCCCGTTTCGACTACGATGTAGGTGGGGGTTTTGAAGGTGATCTTGCCTTTGAGATAGGTGATCATGGCGGAAGATGTTGATTGGTTTTTTTGTTGATTGGTTGTGCTTCCGTAGGATGATTGATCTGGAAACGGAGGTTTTTGGCTCGTTATCAAGCGTGTATGGCCAGATGGCTATTTGGCTATCGATTGACGGGGGAGCTTTGATTGTCCCCTGCGCCCTTCACTTCTCCACTTTCCAAGCCATCCTACGCAAGCCTTCCCCCCCTCACCAAACAGCCGCAAATGTAAGCAAAATCACCGTGCCAAAATTTTAAGGCACATCCTTATCTTTGCCTAAAAAGCGGACCTATGAAAATATTGCTCCTCGGAAGTGGAGGCCGGGAACACGCCTTGGCTTGGAAAATTAGTCAGAGCCCCCATTGTGAGCGTTTGTTCCTGGCCCCCGGCAATGCCGGCACGGCGGAATTGGCCACCAATATCGATTTGGCCGTCACCGATTTTCCGGCCATTAAAGCGTTGGTGCTCCGGGAGCAGATCGACATGGTCGTGGTGGGGCCGGAAGTGCCCCTGGTGGAAGGCATCTATGATTTTTTGCGGGAAGATCCGGCGCTTGCGGGGCTGCGCATCATCGGCCCGTCGCAGGAGGCGGCGCGCCTGGAAGGCAGCAAGGCTTTCGCGAAAGCGTTTATGCAGCGCCACCGCATTCCGACCGCCGTCTACCGGGAATTCACTACCGGCCAACTGGAAGTAGGTTTACAGTTCCTTTCGGAACAGCACCCGCCCATCGTGCTCAAGGCCGATGGCCTGGCTGCCGGCAAAGGGGTGTTGATTTGCGAAAGTAAACTCGAAGCCCAAAAGGAATTCCGCCAGATGCTCGGCGGTAAATTCGGCAGTTCCAGCCAGTGCGTGGTAGTCGAATCTTTTCTCCGGGGGCGGGAATTTTCCGTCTTTGTCATTACCGATGGCCATTCCTACCAATGGTTGCCGGCGGCCAAAGATTACAAACGCATCGGTGAAGGCGACACCGGCCTCAATACCGGCGGCATGGGCGCCGTCTCGCCCGTGCCCTTCCTGGATGAGACCCTGATGGAGAAGGTGCGCACGCGCATCGTCGAACCTACCATCCAAGGCATCCGCGAGGAAGAAATGAACTACCGGGGCTTCATCTTCTTCGGCCTGATCGAAGTAGACGGAGATCCCTACACCATCGAATACAACTGCCGCCTGGGAGATCCGGAAGCCGAGGTGATCCTGCCCCGCCTGCGCAGCGACCTGGTCGAATTGATGGCCTCGCTCGACCGGGGAACTTTAAGCGAACAAGCGGTCGAGCTGGATGACCAAGCCGCCGCCACCGTTATCCTGGTGTCCGGCGGTTATCCCGAAGCCTACGAAAAGGGCAAAGTAATCACCGGGCTCGACCGGGTCTCCGGCAGCATGGTCTTCCACGCAGGCACCCGCCGCGAAAACGAGGCCTTACTGACCAACGGCGGCCGCGTCATCGCCCTGACCTCCTTCGGTAAAGACTTCCGCCAGGCCGTCAAAACCTCCCTCGAAAACGCCGGGCAGGTGGCCTTCGAAGGGGTATATTACCGCACGGATATCGGAAGCGATTTGTAAGTCGGCGCATCTCCGGTTAAAAATTGCGATATTCACGGTGAAGCAGCTCTCAAGATTATGGGCTTGCGTAGGATAATTTGGGGGTTGGAATGGTTGTTTTGGGGGTTGATTGGACGGTTTGGAAAGGGGAGGAGTTGAGAAGGGGAGGAGTTGAGGAGTGGAGGAGTTGAGGAGGGGAGGGATTCCGTGAAAAATCACGGCGCTCACTTCAATCGAAGCACTAGCCGCCTGGCCATATACCTAGCATAGCGAGGCTAAAGCTTCCATTTCCAGCAAATTGCCCTACGGAAACCTAAGGATTCAACAAATCAACGATTCAACGATTCAACAAATCAACACCACTACACTTGCCCAGATCACCGGAGGGGCCCTCCTCCAAAACAACCGGCCGGATTTGACCATCCGCGAGCCGGCCACTGATAGTCGCCGCATTTTGAATGCCGGCCATGCCGCCTTTTTTGCTCTGCGCGGCCCCCGGCACGACGGCCACCGTTTTTTACCGGAAGTTTATCGCCGAGGCGTGCGCTGCCTGGTAGTCGACCGGGAGGTGGCGCTTGCCGGTTATCCCGAAGCGACCGTCATCCGGGTGGAGGATACCCTGGCGGCGCTGCAGGCGTTGGCGACCTACCACCGTAAGCAGTTTGAGCTGACCGTCATCGGCATTACCGGGAGCAACGGCAAGACCATCGTCAAAGAATGGCTTTTTCAGCTTTTGCATCCCGATTACCGGATCGTTCGGAGCCCGCGTTCTTACAATTCGCAGGTGGGCGTGCCGCTGTCGGTCTGGCAAATTGGGGCGCAGCACGAACTCGGCATCTTCGAGGCGGGGATTTCCCAAATGGGAGAGATGGAAAAGCTGGCGCCCATCATCGATTGCGATTTGGGAATATTGACTAATATCGGGGAGGCGCACCGGGCGGGCTTTCCCTCTAAGAGGGAGAAGCTCCGGGAGAAGCTCCGTTTATTCGCCTCAGCGCGCTGCCTTTTTTACTGCCGGGATCACGAGCTCCTCGATGAGGAAGTTCGGGCTCTCGGGCAAGCTACGTGCAGCTGGTCGTTTCGTCGGCCGGCGGATCTAACCATCACGGAGTGGGAAGCGAGCGAGGGGCTTTACACCGAGCTTCGGGCGCAATTCCGCGATCAACCTGTGCGTCTCCGCATTCCATTTATCGATGAGGCTTCCGCGGAAAACGCCATACACTGTTGGTTGGTATTGCTGTATTTGGGGGTGGAGCCGCAGGTCATTCGCCGGCGTATGCTGCAGCTGGAACGGGTGGCGATGCGCCTGGAGTTGCGTGCGGGCATTCGCCAATGCACCCTGATCAACGACAGTTACAATTCCGATTTGACGGGATTGCGCATTGCGCTCGACTTTTTAGAGCAGCAGCGCCGTCAGGGGAGAGCCACGCTTATCCTGTCCGACCTGTTGCAGAGCGGGCGGGAGGGCGACGCCCTCTACCGGGAAATCGGCAAATTGATCAAGGGGCGGACGCTCCACCGCTTCATCGGGGTGGGGCGGGAGATTCCGGCCTTGCGCCCCTACTTGCCGGATTCCCTGGAACACCTTTTCTTTCCGGATACCGATGCCCTGATGGCGGCGCTGGACGAGCTCGATTTCCGATCCGAAGTGATTCTACTGAAGGGAGCGCGGCGCTACGCCTTTGAACGCATCGCCGGGCAGCTTTCGGAGCGCGTACACCGCACGGTGCTGGAGGTTAACCTCAGCGCCTTGTCCCACAATCTGCGGGCCTACCAACGGCTCCTCCGGCCGGGCGCCCGCATGATGGTCATGGTCAAAGCCGCGGCCTACGGCAGCGGCAGCCGGGAAGTAGCCCGGCTCATGGAATACCAGCAGGTAGACTATTTGGCGGTAGCCTACATCGACGAAGGCATCGAATTGCGCCGCGCCGGTCTGCGCTTGCCCATCATGGTCTTGAATCCCGATGCCGCCGGCTTCGAGCAGCTCCTGCAGTACGATCTGGAGCCGGAATTGTATAGCCTCGATATTCTCCGGCAATTTGCGGCTTTCGCCGAAAGGCGGGGCGCGCGCACCAAGGTGCACCTCAATCTCGATACGGGCATGCACCGCCTCGGTTTCCCCCCCGGAGAATGGCCGGCCCTGGCTGCCCTGCTTCCCGGAATGCCCCAGCTTTACGTGCAATCCATTTACACCCACCTGGCCGCTAGTGAAGACGCCCGGCAGGATGCGCTCAGCCGGCAACAGGCCACGCAATTTATGGAGGGCGCCGATCAGATTGCGGCCGGATTGAATTACCGCCCCTGGCGCCACGTGCTCAACTCCAACGGCATCAGTCGCTTCCCGGAATTCCAGATGGATATGGTGCGCCTGGGCATCGGCATGTACGGCATAGACAGTAGCGGGAGCGTGCCCGAGGCCTTGCAAACCGTACTGAGCCTGAAGGCGAAGGTCGCCCAAATCCGGGAGACGCCCGCCGGCGAGGGTGTCGGGTACGGCCGTTTGGATGCGGCCGGCCACCCGAGGCTTATCGCCACGGTCAATGTGGGTTACGCCGACGGCCTGCCCCGGCTGGCCGGAGAAGGGCGCTATCAACTCCTGATCGGGAAGCACTTGGCGCCAACGGTGGGGGCAATCTGCATGGACATGTGCATGATTGATGTCACCCAACTGCCGGGGCTCCGCCCGGGAGCCGAAGTGGAAATATTCGGCGCGGAACGTCCCGTGGAAGAACTTGCCCGGGTGGCGCGCACCATCCCCTACGAAATATTCACCGGCATCGGAAGCCGCGTAAAAAGAGTCTACTTGCAGGAATAGCCGCCCTTCAACGCGGAAACGTCTTTTCAATTCCTGCCAACTCTACCAACCTTTTACTAATTTTGCGGTCTATTGAAAATTTCCGGATGACTGTTTCGTTCCATAGTCTAAACCGCAAATGCTTATTTTTACCGCACTGTCAGCGTTAATCCTAAACATCAAATTCCCATGATAAGGCGTATCTCCATATTCATGCTGGTCATCGGCTGGCTTGCACCGGGTGCATGGGCACAGGAAGACAATCCCGTGTTATTTACCGTGGCCGACAAGCCGGTGCGCGTGTCGGAATTCACCTACATCTACGAAAAGACCAACGGCAAGGCAGCCGATTACTCGCAGGAGTCTCTGGAAGAATACCTCGACTTGTACACCAAGTTCAAACTAAAGGTGCAACGCGCCCGCGATATGCAACTGGATACGATTCCCAGCTTGCAGCGCGAGCTCACCGGCTACCGTCGCCAACTGGCCGACTCGTACCTGGTCGACCGGCAAGTGACCGAAAAGCTCGTCCGCGAGGCGTACGAACGCACGAAACAGGATGTCGACATCAGTCACATCCTGATTGACCTGGCCCCCAATGCCGCTCCGGAGGATACCTTACAGGCCTTTCAAGAGGCGATGGAGGCTCGCCGGCGCATCCAGGATGGAGAAGCTTTCACCGCCGTGGCTCGCGAGCTGTCCGATGACGAATCAGCATCCAACAATGGCGGTCACGTCGGTTTTGTAAAGGCGCTCTTTCCGGAAGGCCTGTACGCCCTGGAAACGGCGGCCTACAACCAGCCGGTGGGGGCATTGTCAAAGCCCATACGCACCCGCTCCGGCTACCACATCCTCAAGGTGCACAAACGCCGGCCCGCCCGTGGGGAGATCGAAGCGGCTCACATCCTCTTGCGCACGGAAGGCAAAGATCCGGCGGCCGTTAAAGAGCGGATCGATAGCCTTTACCGGGCCCTCGAAAACGGCGCCGAATTTGCTGCGCTGGCGCGTCAATATTCCGAAGACCGGGCCACCAGAAGCCGGGGCGGATACCTGGGCTTTTTCGGCATCAACCTCTACGCCGAGGCTTTCGAAGACGCCGCCTTCGCCCTGGAAAAGGACAGCGCCTATTCCCAACCCGTGCAAACAAAATTCGGATGGCATCTCATCCAGCGGATCAGTAAACGCAACGTACAACCCTACGAGCTGGAAAAGCGTCGTTTAAAAACGCGGATACAAAAATACCCGCGCTTTGAGCGCGCTAAACTGGCGATGATCGAAAATATCAAGGCGGAAAGCGGCTTCGAAGAAAATCCGGCCGCTCTGCAAACGTATGTGGATAGCCTGGACGCTTCTTTTTCCTCCTTTCGCTGGGAACCGCCCCAGTACGGTGACGATCCGCCGACGCTCTTTACCATTGGCAATGCTGAGTACACCGCCAGGGCCTTCTCCGAATACCTCTCCCGCTCGGTGCGCCAGCGGGTAAGCCGGGGGCGCAACCGCAGCCCCGAATTCGCCGCCCGCGCCCTTTACCAGGAATTTGTGCAGGATAAGTGCATGGCCTACGAAGAAAAAAAGCTCGAAGAAAAATATCCCGAATTCCGCGCCCTCATGCGTGAATACGAGGAAGGCATCCTGCTTTTCGAAGCCACCAAACTGGAAGTTTGGGATAAAGCCTCCCAGGACTCGGCCGGCTTGCGCGACTACTACGAACGCTACAAAAGCAAATACCGCTGGCCGGAACGCGCCGCCATCAGCCGCTACCAGATCGATAAAAGCGCTGCCGACAAGCTGGAGGTGATCCGGGAGTTTGCCGCTACCCACCAGCCCGAAGCCACCCTACAGCGTTTTAATGACGGAGAAGAACCCATCGTCAGCGTGGAAGAAGAGAAAATGGAAAAAACTCAAAACGACATCTTCGTCGTCCTGCCCTGGAAGACGGGTGCGGTATCGAAAGTAAAACAGACCAAGCGGGGTGACAAGTACGTCTTTACCAAATTGGAAAAGATTCTGCCCCCGCGGGTGAAAACCTTGGAAGAGGCGCGCGGCTACGTCATCGCCGATTATCAGGACTATCTGGAGAAGCAGTGGCTCAGCAGTTTGCGCGAACGCTACGAAGTAGAAGTCGACCGGGAAGTGTTGAATCAATTGGTTCGGGAGAAAGCTAAGGAGTAAAGCTATGCCAGGGAAATCCAGATCAGCTAAGGGTTATGGGGGGCTCTTATTAGTAGTGCTCGTCTTCATTACCGCTCAGCATTGTGAGTCACCGGCGCCGGTTGACGAAGAAGACCGGCTTCTGGCGGAAGTGCACGACAAATCGCTGTACCTGTCCGACATGGAAGGCATGATCCCCGAGGGAGCCAGCAGTCATGACAGCGCTCTGATCATCAATGCCTTCGTACAGCGATGGATCCGGGAAGCCTTGTTGTTACACGAAGCGGAGCGCAATATTCCCAAGGATTTGAATATCGATAAATTGGTGCGGGATTACCGGGCTTCTCTGATTCGCAACACCTACGAACAACAGCTCGTCAAAAAGTTGCTGGATTCCACCATCACGCAGGCCCAACTTATCGAATTCTACGAGCGCAATAAAGAACAATACCAGCTGGAAACCCCCATCGTGCGTTGTTACTTCATCAAAGTGCCGGCGCAGGTGCCCGAAGCGGATAAGCTAGGCCGATATTGGAGTGATCCCGAACGATACTACGACCAATTGGTGGCGTACTGCAATACCTACGCCAGCTCCCACCACCTGGTGGATAGCACCTGGCAAGAACTGGAAGACATCGCTATACAGCTGCCCAAAGGAATGCTGACCGTAGATAATATCCGGAGTAAACAAAAGCAGGCATTTACTTTTAAAGACAGTGAGTTTCTATACTATTTTAAGC
>CAYWHT010000074.1:0-9283 GCA_964458135.1 uncultured Saprospiraceae bacterium
GCTTTGGTTGGATAGCGGGCGCAACGCCCTTGCCAACTACCCAATGCCAACTAACATAATTTCAAATAACTTGCCGTTGCTCTGATACAAATGTAAAACAAGCCCCCATGTTGTACAAATTTTTTAAAAAAAATTCCAAATTTTTATTATTTACCTAATAAAACATAGATTTATTAATAAACATGTAAATCAAGCCCGACAATTACCCGTAATTTGAGGATTTTGAAAATCTTTCCGGGGCAATTAATTTTTGACCAATTCAACTTGGGATTTCGTAAAAAAATAGTATACAACTTACCGTTATGGAATCAGCTTTTTCAAAGCTCATCCGGGATTCCCGGCCCTATCCACTTCTGGGCCAATCGTTTAGCCCGGAAGATTACTGCGCCATAGACATGAGCAAGGACAATTCGGCTCTAAATACCGGGCGAGGCGTCACCTACGAGGCTACGGAAGCCTACCTGGAGCAAGTGTTGGAACAAAGCGGGGCCCGGGTAGCTTACGGGGGTTACGGAGAGGAGCGCGCCTTGTACGGCAGCAGTGATCATTTCGACGACGGCGCCTCGGAGCCGAGAACCATTCACCTCGGTCTCGATTTCTGGGCGCCGGCCGGAACGGCCGTATACGCCCCACTCAGCGGGCAAGTACACAGCTTTCAGTACAACGGCCGCCCCCTGGATTACGGCGCAACCATTATCCTGCGGCACGAGCTTCAAAACCGGACTTTTCACACCCTATACGGCCACCTCAGCCTTTCCTCGATTGCCAGCCTGCGGGAAGGTTTATCCATCGCCCGGGGAACCGCCTTCACCACCATTGGCCATCCGGATGAAAATGGGGGCTGGGCGCCGCATCTGCACTTTCAGGTAATTTACGATATGGAATACTTCCGCGGAGACTATCCCGGTGTGGCCACTAAAACCGAAGCGCCCGGCTACCTGGAAAATTGCCCGGACCCGATGGCTTTTTTTGTAGAGGATGGTGCCCGTCCTGGTTCCTCGCCCGGATAAAAATCGTGAGTAGTGAATGCGCTGCGAAACGTCAATTAATCGGATAAAAATGATGTTCACCGGAGGCTTCGAAGCACAGCCGGGGGCGCCAAGGCGAGTTCTCCTTTACGAAAAAATTGATTTTTAACCCGGATTATGCATCATCATTTCACCCCAATACCACGCCCTGCATTAAATACGCGCAAACCAGCGCGGCGTAAGTTCCTAGAGCGTATCCGAGTACAGCCATCAATACACCTACCGGAGTCAGGGAAGGGCTAAAGGCGGAGGCCACTACCGGAGCGGAAGCAGCGCCACCTACGTTGGCCTGGCTGCCAACCGCCACAAAAAAGAACGGCGCCTTGATCAACCAGGCGACCAGCAACAGGATGCCGACGTGCACGGCCATCCAGACGATCCCAATGGCGAAGAGTTCCAGGTTTTGGAAGACCTCCGCGAGATTCATCTTCATCCCAATCGTGGCCACCAGCACGTAAATAAAAATACTACCCCAGCGGGAAGCGCCAACTCCCTCCAGCGAACGGGCCTTGGTAAAGGAGAGCCCCAGGCCAATCGTCGTGGAAAATACGATAAGCCAGAAGAAGCCCGAAAGCAGGGAATTGAGTCGTAGGTCGCGCAGAGAATCTTCAAAAACCGATAATGCGGGCACCACCAAATCCGAGCCCCAGTGGGAAAGCGCCACCGCACCGAAGCCGACGGCCAGCATGAGGAAGGTATCGGTAGTGGTGGGTATGCGGGCCACCTTGGCCTGATAGTCGGCTACGCGTTGCTTCAAATCCTGAATGGCGGAATTGTCGGCCTTCAGGCGCCGGTCCAATCGATCGGAAATGCTCGCTCCGTACAGGAGGAAGCCCAGCCAGATATTGGCCACCACAATGTCGACTACCACCATGGAACCGAACAGGTTATCGCGCACCTCAAAAATTTCCTTCATGGCCGTCTGGTTGGCGCCGCCCCCAATCCAACTACCAGCAATGGTGGACAGGCCGCGCCAGAGCTCGTCGGGCGTCGCCTCAAAAACCCCGGGCGCCAAATACAGTACGATAATCAAGGCGATGGGCCCGCCAATGACGATGCCAAGCGTGGCGGCCAAAAACATGATCAGCGCCTTGGACCCCAGATTGAGGATCCCCTTGAAATCGATACTGATGGTCAGCAATACTAAACTGGCGGGCAACAGATAGCGGGAAGCGACAAAGTAGAGCCGCGATTCGTCATCCGACACCAGCCCCAGGGGCCAGTTGAGCAAGGCCGGTATAAAATAACAAAGCAACAGCGGTGGAACGTAGCGGTAAAAGGATCGCCAGAATTTGGCCTCACTACTGGCGGTTACAAAAACTAATGCCAGCACAATTAACAACAATCCCAGGACAATGGCGTCATTGGTAAAAAAAGGCTCCATATAGCGTTCGGGTTATTCATTTTGGCAATCGATAAAGATAGTATAATATGCGGATCGATCATCACTAAACCATGAGGCATTGACAACTGACCAACATTTCCTGCGCGAAGCCATACAGCTGGCTGCCCAGGGTGCGGAGCAAAACTTCGGCGGCCCCTTCGGCGCGGTGGTCGTCCGCCGAGAAAGCATCATTGGCCGGGGCTGCAACCGCGTCATCGTCGATAACGACCCCACGGCCCACGCCGAAATTATGGCCATCCGGGCGGCTTGCCGGCAGCTGGGCGACTTCCAACTTACCGGTTGCACTTTATACTGTTCGTGCGAGCCCTGTCCGATGTGTCTGGGCGCCATCTACTGGGCCCGGCCCGCGCGCATCGTCTACGCCTGCCGCCGCCACGACGCCGCGACCATCGGCTTCGACGACGATTTTATCTACCGGGAAATCCCCCTGCCTCCCGCTGAGCGAAGCATCCCCGCCCGGGAACTCCTGCGGGAAGAGGGGTTGGCGCTTTTGGAGTGGTGGAACGCTAAGCCCGATAAACCGGTTTATTAGTAGTTGGCGGGGAGTAAGCGGGTCGTTGGAGGGGCTTCGACATGGGGGGCGGGGCGTTTTCGGGCATTAAGCGCTAGTAGCGCCAAGCAGCGCCCACCGCAGGCCTACTCTCCCTTGCGCACCATTTCCAACACCTCCAGTTCGAAAATCAGCACCTGGTTCGGCGGCGCCAGGATGCGGTCCTGCCTATCTTTGAGACCTTCTTCGCCGTAAGCCAGATGGGAGGGAGACAACAGGCGCGCCTTACTACCTACGCGGACTAGTTGCAGGCCTTCGTTCCAACTATCGATCATATTGCCGACGTAGAATTCCAGCGGCTCGTTCCGGCGGTAGGAAGAGTCGAACACCTTTCCGTTGGGGAAATAACCACGGTAGTGCACCCGGATGCGGTCCCCCCAATCGATTTTCGGCCCTTCGCCTTCGCGCAAGATTTGGTAGTACAAACCACTGGCGGTCGATTGCAAGTCGAGCAGGCTATCGAGGGCGTAGTTGATGATGGTGTTCTGGTCGCGTTGGGCCTGGGTTTGCGGCTCAGCCACCATATCCGCCGAAAGGCGAAGCATGAGCTGATCTTCGTCGATCGGTTTTTCCGGCCGGCGATCACTATCCGCCGAGGGAGCCTGCGTTGAATCGTCGGCCGATCCTCCGCTACAGGCATACAAAAGCAGAAGGGGGACAACCAGGGCAATATTCATCTGTTTCATAGGATAAATGCGGTTTTTTGCGATATTCCATCGCCAAAAAATAAAACGAATTCCTCAATAAACCCGCATAGGAAAAATAAAAACCAAGCATGAGTAAGACCACCTTCAGCGAGCTCCTCGACACCTCCAAACCCGTACTTATTGACTTTTACGCCGACTGGTGCGGGCCCTGCCAGATGATGCAGGACGTCATCGAAAAGCTTCAAGCGGAAATGGGCGACCAAATCCGCGTCGTTCAGATCGATGCCGACCAAAATCAGCCGCTCCTGCAGAAACTCAACATCCGGAGCCTGCCTACCTTTCTCATCTTCCAGAATGGGGAACTGAAGTGGCAGGGCGTGGGCATGCAGACGCTTCGTGGATTGAAGGAAACCCTAGAGAAATTGGTCGTTGATGAGGAGTAGTGGGCAGGGGGCAACTACCATTACCAGCCTCCCTCCTTTTTACTATATTTGCCTCGCTATCCGGAATCCAACAAGCGGCGCCACCCGGCATCAACGATAGCAAGAGGAAACACGACAAACGGGGCGAGCGCCAAAAACAGCGACCTGGGAGGCGTTCAAACCTATGCTACAGCAGCAACTCACACCGGAGCTCATTCTCGGCATCGTCATTGGGTATTTTGTTTTACTGATGGCCGTGTCGTATTTCACGGGCCGGGATTCGCGCAACACCAATTTCTTTTTGGGCAACCGCCAATCGCCCTGGCTGGTGGTGGCCTTCGGCATGGTGGGGGCAACGCTCTCCGGGGTTACTTTTATTTCCATTCCCGGGGTAGTGGGCGCCAGTGCCGAAAACCAGGCTTTCTCTTATATGCAGATGGTGTTCGGATATCTGTTGGGCTACCTGTTTATCGCCACCGTTCTGTTGCCTTTGTATTACCGCCTGAACCTAACGACGATTTACGGTTACCTGCACCAGCGCTTCGGGGTATTTGCCTACAAAACCGGCTCCGGCTACTTTCTATTATCGCGCACCATCGGCGCATCCTTTCGCCTGTATTTGGTGGCCATCGTATTGCAAAAATTCGTCATGACGCCTTTTGGCGTGCCGTTTTGGGTAACGGTGGCCATCACCATTGCTTTGATCTGGATCTACACCTTCCGGGGCGGTATTGGAACGATCATTTGGACGGACACGCTGCAGACTACCTGTATGTTAGCTGCGGTAGGCCTGACGATTTACTCGATCAGCCAGGCCCTGGAGACCGACCTCGGGGGGGTGGCGCAACTCATTAGCCGCAGTGATTACAGCCAGATGTTCTTCTTTGACCAGGGCTGGAGCGACCCCAATAATTTTTTCAAGCAATTCCTTAGCGGCGCCCTCATCACCATCGTTATGACGGGGCTCGATCAGGATATGATGCAAAAAAACCTCAGCTGCCCTTCCATTGGGGAGGCTAAGAAGAACATGTTCGCTTTCAGCGGGGTTTTGTTGGTGGTTAAATTTTTATTTCTGGCCTTGGGGGCGTTGCTGTACATTTACGCCGCCCAGGTGGGCATCGGCATTCCGGAGCGCACCGATCAGCTGTATCCCACCCTGGCCATTCAGCACCTTTCACCCGCTACGGGGATCATATTCATTCTGGGGTTAATTGCCGCCGCCTATTCCAGTGCTGATTCGGCGCTTACCTCGCTAACCACCGCTTTTTGCGTAGACTTTCTCAACTTTGAAGAGCGCCGGGAGCCCGAAGACCAAAAACGTCGAACCCGCTTTTGGGTGCATCTCGGCTTTTCGCTATTGCTGTTTGTCGTGGTCATCGTTTTCAACGCCATCAACGACGATGCCGTTATCAGTCAGCTATTCAAAGCCGCGGGTTACACCTACGGGCCGCTGCTCGGTCTTTTCGCCTTTGGCTTGCTCACGCGTTTAAAGGTGCGCGACTACCTCGTATTGCCGGTATGTCTTCTGGCTCCGGCTGCCTCCTTTCTAATTGATTATCATTCGGAAACGCTGCTGGCGGGCTTTCAATTTGGCTTTTTAATCATCGCCCTTAACGGGCTACTGACATTCCTTGGATTGTTGGCGATCTCCTACCGGGAATACGAGCTCATTGAAGAGCACCTGCCCGAAGAGCTGTGATATTTGAAAAAAACTGACTCTGTCACATTTTTTATACCTTGCTCCCGATTTTGAGCCGAACACACAAAGAGCCATGAGTAAAATCCAAGCTGCCATTACGGGTGTCCACGCCTGGGTTCCAGACTATATCCTCACCAACCAGGAGTTGGAGACCATGGTCGACACCAACGACGAATGGATTCAATCCCGCACCGGCATCAAGCACCGCCACATTCTCAAAGGGGAAGGCCAGGGAACATCCGCAATTGGCGCCGAGGCCGTTCGTGGATTATTGGAAAAGACAAATACGGATCCACAGGAAATCGAGCTAGTCATCTGCGCCACCGTAACCCCGGACATGCTATTTCCCGACACCGCCAATCTGATCGCCCACGCGGCGGGCATCAAAAACGCCTATTGTTTTGATATTAGCGCGGCCTGCTCTGGTTTCCTTTACGCCTTGACGACGGGCGCCCAGTTTATCGCTTCGGGCATGCACCGGAAAGTACTGGTGGTGGGCGCCGACAAGATGTCCTCCATCGTTGACTATACCGATCGGACCACCTGCGTAATATTCGGAGACGGAGGCGGCGCCGTGCTTTTGGAGCCCAATACCGAGGGGTACGGCCACGTCGATGCTTTGCACCGGAGCGACGGCTCGGGCTGCCAATATTTGTACCAAAAGGCGGGCGGCTCCCGCTATCCGGCTACGGCCGAAACGGTGGCCCGCCGAGAGCATTTCATATATCAAAACGGCCGCCCCGTATTCAAAGCCGCCGTTTCGGGTATGGCCGATGTGGTGCGCAAGGTTATGACGCGTAACGGCCTGCAGCAGGAAGACGTTCATTGGATCGTGCCCCATCAGGCCAATATCCGGATCATTGAGGGCGTAGCCCGGCAACTGGATTTTCCCCTGGAAAAGGTGATGATCAACATCGACCGGTACGGCAACACGACAGCGGGCACCTTGCCCCTCTGCTTGCACGATTACGAAGATCAACTCCGGCCGGGTGATAATATCATCCTTACCGCCTTCGGCGGAGGTTTCACCTGGGGCGCCATCTATTTAAAATGGGCCTATTAATGGCGCAGCAGGTAGAACGGACGGACCACTTTTTTTTCTATCTTTGCACAGCTTTAAACAAAACTTCAATATAGCGATATGGCAACCACATCCGATATTCGGAACGGCCTGTGCATAGAGTTCAACCAGGATACCTATAAAATCGTCGAATTTCAGCACGTCAAGCCCGGCAAGGGCAATGCTTTTGTGCGCACCAAATTGAAAAGCCTGACCACGGGACGGGTCATCGAACACACCTTTCCCGCCGGTCACAAGCTCGACGATGTCCGGGTGGAAAACCGGAAATTCCAATATTTGTATAATGACGATATGGGCTATCACTTCATGGACATCGAAACCTACGAGCAGGTAGCCCTCGAAGAAGCAATGATTGAAAATCCCGGCCTCCTCAAGGAAGGCGCCCAGGTGGATATCGTTTTCCACGCCGAAAAGGAAGTGCCCTTAACGCTGGAAATGCCCCAGTACATTATTTTAGAGGTGACCTACACGGAACCCGGCGTCAAAGGCGATACGGCCACCAACACGCTTAAGCCCGCTACGGTGGAAACGGGAGCGGAAGTACGCGTGCCTTTATTTATCAACGAGGGAGACAAGGTCAAAATTGACACCCAAAGCGGTGCTTACATGGAACGTGTAAAACAGTAAAGTAAGCCCTATGACTTTTAAAGAGATCCAGGAGCTCATCAAGCTAATTGATGAAACCGAACTTGCCGAATTTAAAATGAAAGACGGCGAGTTTGAGCTTTCCATCCGGACCAAACATTACGAAAAAACCAAGCCGGTGGTTCCCGCATCGGGAAGCACCCAACAGCCCGTAATGGCTGTCCCACCCGTCCAAACACCATTCACCCCACCCCCGACACCACCCTCCGCCGGGAGTGAAAGCCCAAAGCCCGAACAACCATCCGAACAGCCCGCCGGAGCAAAAGCGGAAGAAGACACTTCCCATTACAAAGCGATTAAATCGCCCATCGTAGGCACCTTCTACCGCGCCCCCTCTCCCGATAAATCCCCCTACGTCAAAGTAGGGGATAGCATCGAGGTGGGCTCCGTCGTCTGTATCGTCGAGGCGATGAAGCTTTTTAATGAAATTGAGTCCGAAATCAGCGGTAAAATCGTCAAGGTCGTGGTCGAAGACGCCCAACCGGTCGAATACGATCAAACCCTGTTCCTGGTAGATCCCAACGGCTAGTTGGACAGGCCTGCCACTACTTTTAACGACCCTGGAACCTTCCATAATCGTAATAGAAGTATGTTCAATAAGATACTGATTGCCAATCGTGGAGAGATAGCCCTGCGCATCATCCGCACCTGCCGGGAGATGGGCATTCAAACCGTCGCCGTTTACTCGACGGCCGATCGCGAAAGCCTGCACGTGCGTTTTGCCGACGAAGCCGTCTGTATCGGCCCGCCCCCCTCCTCCGAGTCTTACCTCAGCGTGCCCCGCATCATGGCGGCCGTTGAAATTACCAACGCCGACGCCATCCACCCCGGCTACGGCTTCCTGGCCGAAAATGCCGACTTCGCCGAAGTGTGCGCCGAATACGGCATTAAATTTATCGGGCCCACCCCGGAACAAATCCGTAAAATGGGCGATAAAATTACCGCCAAGGAAACCATGATCAAAGCCGGCGTACCCGTCGTACCCGGATCGGAAGGCCTGGTCAAAGACCTCAAACAGGGCGTGAAAATCGCCAAAGATATCAGCTATCCCGTTATGCTCAAAGCCACCGCTGGTGGCGGCGGTAAGGGGATGCGCATCGTGTGGGAAGAGAAAAACTTCGAGTCGCAATGGAATATGGCCCGGCAGGAAGCCAAAGCCGCCTTCGGCAACGACGGGATCTACGTCGAGAAATTTGTCGAAGAACCGCGCCATATCGAATTCCAGATCGCGGGCGACCAAAACGGCAAAGTCGTCCACCTCTCCGAACGCGATTGCTCCATACAACGACGCCACCAAAAGCTGGTCGAAGAATGCCCCTCCCCCTTCATGACGCCCGAGCTGCGCGAGGAAATGGGTGAAGCCGCCGTACGCGCGGGCGAAGCTATCCGCTACGAAGGTGTCGGCACGGTCGAGTTCCTCGTCGATAAACACCGCAACTTCTACTTCATGGAGATGAATACCCGCATTCAGGTGGAACATCCCGTAACCGAAGAAGTCATCGATCACGACCTGATCAAAGAACAAATAAAAATCGCCGCGGGCGAGCTCATCACTGGCGATAACTATTATCCCGCCGCCCACGCCATCGAATGCCGCATCAACGCCGAAGACCCCTTCAATAACTTCCGACCCTCTCCCGGAAAGATCACCTCTTTTCACAGTTCCAAAGGGCACGGCGTCCGGGTAGACACGCACGTCTACGCCGGCTACCAAATCCCACCCTACTACGACAGCATGATCGCCAAATTGATCTGCCGGGCCCCCACGCGGGATGAATGCATCACCAAAATGGAACGGGCCCTGGA
>CAYWHT010000074.1:9293-11300 GCA_964458135.1 uncultured Saprospiraceae bacterium
CGACCGTGCCCTTCCACCAAAAGTTGATGCAAGACGAAAATTTCCGCAACGGAAATTTCCACACCGGCTTCCTGAATACGTTTAATTTAACAGAAGATTGAAGTAATGGTGAAAGACGCCCGTCCTCATCCCCCGGCCGGTAAAAATGGGGAATACTTACTTTGTTAATGAGTTTTTTGGTCTTTGGCTCGGACATGGGCTACGCCGCCCGTGGCCTGGTGGCCTGCCTCTAAGGCGGAATCGTTGATGCAAGGCCCGGCGTAAGCCCATGCCGCGTCCAACTACCAATTACCAATTACCACAACATGCGTAGCTTTTGGCGATTACTCGGTTATTTGCGCAATTACAAGCTCCACGTCGCGCTGAACATCCTCAGCAACGTCCTGACCGCCCTGTTTACCGCCATTAGTATTCCTTTGCTGGTGCCCTTTCTCGAAATCCTCTTCGGCCGTTCCGAAAAAGTAACGGAGGCGCCGGAGTTCGGCTATAGCCTCGAAGCCCTCAGCCGGTACGCCAACTACCAACTCAGTCAGCTTATTCTGAACCAGGGTAGAGAAACGGCATTATTCTACGTCTGTGCCGGCATCATCGGGGTGTTTCTCTGCAAAAACTTGTTCCGTTACCTATCCATGTTTTTTATGGCCCCGGTACGCAACGGCATTATCCGGGATATCCGCGCCAAGGTATTCGATAAAATCCTCGAATTACCACTTTCCTACTTTTCCGAAGAACGCAAGGGCGACATCATGTCCCGCATCACGGCCGACGTTCAGGAGGTGGAAGTCAGCATCCTCAACACCCTCGAGGCCATTTTCCGAGAGCCGTTGGTAATTGCCGGCGCACTGACCTTTATGCTGTACGTCAGCCCGCAGCTCACCGTTTTTGTATTTTTGTTGTTGATTTTTACCGCGATCGTCATCGGCGGTATCGGCCGCAGTTTGAAGAAGAGTTCCGGCCGTGTGCAGGAAAAACTAGGGAGTATTGTTTCCATTGTGGAAGAGGCATTGTCCGGACTGCGCATCATCAAGGGCTTCAATGCCGAACAATACCAACGCGATAAATTCAAGACCGAAAACGACGGCTACCGCCATTTGCTGACCCGTTTACTTTGGCGGCGGGATCTTTCCTCTCCCCTATCCGAGTTTCTCGGTATTGCGGTCGTCTCTATCCTCCTGTGGTACGGCTCGCGGCAGGTATTTTCGGGACAGCTTTCCGCCGAAACGTTTCTGACCTTCATCTTTGCTTTCTACAACGTGATCGATCCCGCCAAATCCTTTTCCAAAGCCTCCTACAACGTGCAAAAAGGCATCGCCGCCATGATGCGGGTGGAACGGATACTGGAGGCCGAAAACACCATCCGGGAAAGCCCCCAGGCCCGTCCGGCATACCGTTTTGACCGCCGCATCGAATACCGGGATGTAAGCTTTGCTTACCAAACCAGTCAGGGGCCGGTGCTTCACGATATCAACCTCACCTTAGACAAAGGCAAGGTCGTCGCCCTGGTCGGAGCCTCCGGCGCCGGAAAGTCCACCCTGGTCGATTTGCTTCCGCGCTTCTACGAGGTCACCGCCGGTGGTATTTACCTGGATGGCGTCGATATCCGGAATTTTAAAATTCGCGACTTGCGTTCGCTCATGGGCATCGTCTCCCAGGAGGCCATCCTCTTCAATGATACTATCTACAACAATATCGTCTTTGGCATGCAAGGCGTGCGGCCCGAAGAAGTGGAAAGCGCCGCCCGCATCGCCAATGCGCATAACTTCATCGCGGCATTTGACCAGGGCTACCAAACCAATATCGGCGACCGGGGCAGCAAGCTCAGCGGTGGTCAGCGTCAGCGTTTAACGATTGCCCGCGCCATCCTCAAAAATCCGCCCATCCTCATCCTCGACGAGGCCACCTCCGCCCTGGATAGCGAATCGGAAAAGCTGGTGCAGGAAGCCCTCTTACAGCTCATGCGCGAACGCACCTCCATCGTCATCGCCCACCGCCTGAGCACCATTCAGC
>CAYWHT010000075.1:0-11286 GCA_964458135.1 uncultured Saprospiraceae bacterium
TCGGGGTTCCGCTTACCCTGCTGGCGATGCCTAGGAATGTGGAAATTGGGGTGATCGAAATGGGCGCCAATCACCAGGGAGAAATCGCCCATTTGTGTGAATTGGCCGAGCCCACCCACGGCCTGATCACCAATATTGGCAAGGCCCATTTGGAAGGATTCGGAGGCGTCGAGGGCGTCAAACGCGGCAAATCGGAACTGTACCGTTATTTAGCCAAACACGGGGGCATGGTTTTCATCAATCAGGATGAAAAGTTCCTCGAGGAATTGGCGCAACCCGTAGATAAGAAACTTTTTTACCATCGCGTCGAGAAACTTGGACCGCAAGACGTGTACGGCATTCAACTCACCGGCACACAGCCCACCGTTTCCGTGGCGTTTCTCGATGACGAAATGAAACCGCTGCACCTGACTTCCCAATTGCCGGGCGCTTTTAATTTCGGTAATATCTCTACGGCCATCGCCCTGGGAAAATACTTTAAGGCGCCGGCCACGAAAATTGCCGAAGCTATTCGCAGCTACGTCGCCCGGAATAATCGTTCCCAGATTCTGAAGAAAGGCACTAACACTTACTTGTTGGATTCCTACAACGCCAACCCCACCAGTCTGAAATTAGCGCTCGAAAATTTCCGGGACGGAGAAGAACGACCCAAGGTAGTTATCCTCGGAGATATGCTGGAACTGGGACCTTACAGCCGCGAGGAGCACGAGCAGATCCTCCGCTATGTCCTGCAGCAGGATTTTGAACAGGTTATCCTGGTAGGACCTCACTTCGGTGAGGCGGCTAAAGGGAGTGATGCTATCTGCTTCGAGGATGTCGAAGCCCTCCGCCGATGGATGGAGGCGCAGCATTTTCAGCATACCCATTTTCTGATTAAGGGGTCGCGGAAGTTGGCCTTGGAGCGTGTTATTGGGAAATAGTAGTTGGTAGTTGGACGTGACAAGTGCTTTCATTTAACTTTCACCATTCCCATCGTTTTCCCGCATTTCCCGCCGTCGCATCGGCATTTGATCGATGATTCCGAAGAGATCCCGAATAGGAACCAGCTCGTTGCGTCGCATTTTTACGGTGCCGTCTTTACCGATAAGGATAAAAAGGAAGGTTGCTTCCGCTTCGGAGGCGTATTGCTGACGAAGACTCGACACTTCTTCCGAATTCATCGCTTTTCCATTAGGCTTTACCCCGGAATGGGCGTAAATTTGATAGATAACGAGATCGCGATCCGTGACGCCCTCCTGATTCTGCGTCAAAAGGGCGGTTTGTTTTTGTAGGGTATCCTTACCGGCCTGATCCGAGAATAGGAGGATGACCCGGTTCTGCCAACGGTGGTTGTCCAACATCTGACTAAAGGCAAGATTACAAATCAAAAGGGAACTAAAAATTAATGAGATCTTTTTCATAGTAGTGGGTTAACTCCAATTTTTTCCTGGATGTTCACGTGTTTAGTTAATTATGCGGCAGCAGCGCCATTGTAGGCAGCCAAGTCAGGATTCACAAATCCTGGAATTGGCAGGCTATAACTGGCGAAGGGAAGGGTGCTATTCACTACCAGGGAAGTTACCCAAAAACAATATCATGAAAACCCTACAAACATCACTTGCCTTACTCTTGTCTGCGGCATCCTTTACGCAGGCCCAACCACAAATTGTCAGCCAAGACTACAACCGGTATTACGAGTGGTTTCATCAACGATCCCAAACGCAGCAGCTCTACGCGGATGATGCGCAGCTCTACGCATTTTTGGAAGGCGCTCCGGTACGCAACCAACCGCATCGCGAGGCCGAGCGGGTGGCTACCCTGAGCCTCGGACAGCCCATCCGGAATATCGCTTACGCGGATTACCAAGTTCCGCAGGATAAAGTCAACGGCTATTACGACTTTTGGCATAAGGTGCGCTACCGCGACGCGCGATCCGGGGCCATGCGCAAAGGTTATGTTTGGGGCGCCCACATTGCCAAGGCCTGGGTCGAAGAAGATCTGACGAATGACGGTCACCCCGAATTATTGATGATGGGCATTTCATCCCGTCCCCGCGCCAAAGGGGAAGACTTTATGGGGGAAATCCGGATCGTTCAATCGGGAAGCCTGCTGGCCCGTAAAGAAATACCCCGCTTGTGTGTTTTTGAGGCCTGCGATGTCAGTACTTTACTGAGGGTTATCCGCAATGAACGACTCATGGGAATCCCGGTTGTCGAAATCAGCACGATGGCCATCGGCTGCGTTATTGGAATAGACAAGGTCTACTACACCTGGGACGGCAGCCATTTCCAACCCGTACACTACGCCGAGTATACCCAGGGCCACGTCTACGGCCACCAAATTTTTAATATTACGCTGGCTCACAATAAAAACGGCCGGCCGATATCTATCCTGCAGTGTGAATACAGCCACGAAAATAAGCAATTCGATCCCGTTTGGAAGTGTGAGGTGATCGATTTGGAGCCGGCGCAGGAGGCGGGGCCTATTCCTCTTGCGGATCGGTGATTTTTAGTGGATAGCGCCCGTCTTTTTGCGTTGGAGGGGTATTCTCGCACTTGGCTTCGAAAGGTAAGCCCTGTCTTTCCCGCAGGTGCAGGTGGACTCGCTACACATTCCGGGCAAAGGCATTGCCATTTACCGCAACTATGCCCTATTTTGCGTTCACACGTAGTACAATTTTCCCTACATTCTCGTTCTGCTCCATCCGGCGGTGGGCGTCTACCACATCGTTCCAATTGTAGACCGAATCGATGACAGGGCGGAGCCGGCCTTTTTCGAACAGGGGCCAGGTAAATTGGTGTAAAGCTCTGGACAATTCGATTTTGTAATGGAGCGATCGGGCGCGCAGGGTCGTGCCGGTGATTTGCAACCGGTTGCGCAAGATGGGAAGCAGGTTGAGCTCCCGGCTGCGCAGCCCTCCCATCAAGGCCAGGATGACCAGGCGGCCTTCCATGGCCAGGCAGTCGAGATTGGCCTGCAGGTAGGGCGCGCCGATGAAGTCGAGAATGACGTCGGCGCCCCGCCCATTCGTGTGTTCTGCAATCACCTCCGCAAAATTTTCCCGCCGGTAATCGATGGCGCGCTGGGCGCCCAGTTCGAGGCACAATTGATGTTTGGGTCCGGAGGCGGTGACCACCGGGACAGCTTCCATCGCCCGCGCCAATTGGATGGCCGCGGTGCCGACGCCGCTGGCGCCCGCGTGGATGAGCACCGTTTCATCTTTTTGCAGATCGGCTAGCCAGCGCAAGGCCTGGAAGGCGGTGAGGAAGACTTCGGGAAGGGCCGCAGCTTCTTCTACATTCAACTTTTCGGGTATCGGCAGCGCTAAATCTTGATGAATGACAGCGTATTCGGCGTAGCCGCCTCCGCTCAATAAACCGCAAACGCGATCCCCTACTTGCCAACGCTCTACTTCCCGGCCCACCGCTTCTACCGTGCCGGCCATTTCCAGGCCCAATATCGGACTGGCTCCCTCCGGTGGCGGGTATTTGCCGCGGCGCTGCATGATGTCGGCCCGGTTGAGGGCCGTCGCCGCTACGTGTACGCGTATTTCTTGCGGCCCAGGTTCGGGTTGGGGCCACTCGCCGAACTGGAGTTGACCGGCTTCGCCGAATTGGTGGATGAGAATAGCTTGCATGGGTGGTGGTGATTAATTGTTGGCGCCCGTCCTCGTCACCTCGGCCGGGTAATCTTAGTGGTTAGTTGCCATTCTGGCCGGGGCTTCGATGTCAAATGTGCCCGTTACTTATTACACGGTATACTAGTAAAAGCCTCATTTCTGATTAGCACTAACAACTAACTACCAATTAAAAATCCAACAAATGCCCCAAATCCGACTGCTTCGTCTTCAAATATTGTAAATTTTTCTCCTGCGGCTTAATGATGAGCGGCACCCGGTCGACGATTTCTACTGAGGAGCGATCGAAGGCTTCTATTTTGTTGGGGTTGTTGGTGAGCAAGCGGATTTGGTTGACTTGCAGCGCTTCCAGCATGCCGATGGCGATGTCGTACTGGCGAGCGTCCACCTTGAGGCCGAGGTGAAGGTTGGCGTCCACGGTATTGAGCCCGAGATCCTGCAGGTTATAGGCTTTTAATTTATTGATGATGCCGATGCCGCGGCCTTCCTGGCGCAAATATAATACGATTCCGCCTTCCTGGGCGGTTAGCTTCATGGCTTTGGCGAGTTGCTCCCCGCAATCGCAGCGCTGGGAACCGAAGAGATCACCGGTGATGCATTCGGAGTGAATGCGCACCAGGACGGGCTCCGCCGGGTTGAGGCTTTCGTGCACCATAGCCAGATGGGGCATCCAATCCGCTTCTTCTTCGGCAAATGCGATCATGTTGAAATTACCCCAATGCGTCGGTATCAGCGCCTCCGCCTGTTTTCTCATGATTTGCAGATTAACTTTTGGTAGTGTACGCTCAGTGCTCCGGATATTACCAACTACGGACTTTACCCGCCCGAGGAACGAGAACGGGTACTCGCTATTCCGGTCCGGGAAGATAACAAATCGCGAAACATTAAGTTTCACCGGCCGGCGTGGTAGTTTGCTTACGTATTTTAAGAGCAATCCGGTATTTTGTCACGAATTAACATTTTTGTCAAATTTTAATTGCATGTTAAGTTAAAGCAATTTTTTTGCGCCCAAAAAAATTAAAAAAATACTAAATGTATAATTTTTTCATTTTAAAAATTTTACCCCTTTTTTGGAGTGGGTCAGCTAGAGAGGGTAGTCTCAAAAGGCGCAAAAGTGTGCCAAGGGGAGCGGGGGCTAACTTTAACATTTTGCTGCGTCCGCGCGGAAATGACGCAGCATTTCCGGTCGTTTAAACGATTTGATAAAGTAAAATAACGAACCCCCTTTCACGAGAATCAAGGTTTGCATAATTTGATTTTCGTTCGTAAGATTGGGGCCGAATTTAAGCGAATTTAAAGGTGGCGTTTTCAATGAACCCATTGCGGGTTTAGTAGTTGGCCTACAAATTGCACTTTTTTGATTATACGGCGTTGCGAAAATCCTCATTTAGCTTACTCCGCCCGCCCGTTCGGTCGGGTAAACCTTGTCTAATCAAAAAATTGCTAATTTTCAACTCAAAGACCAAACCCGCAATAGGTTCAATTGTAAGACAAGCCATATTACGCAATCCAATTAATTTTTTTAAAACTCGGTTCAACATGAAAAAACTCTTACTAGTTTTCATGCTAGTCCTCACTAGCGTGGCCACGCTCGTGGCTCAGAGGACGATTTCCGGACAGGTAACCGACGAAGATGGGCTCTCACTGATCGGCGCTACGGTGCTGGTTAAGGGTACTTCGATCGGCGCGGTTACTGATGCGGAAGGCAACTATTCCGTTGAAGTTCCCGAAGACGCAACATCCCTGGTGTTTTCTTACACGGGCTACGCGACTCGCGAAGTAGAAATCGGAGCTTCGAACATCATCAATGTCACTTTGGAAGAAAGCGCTGCCCAGTTGCAGGAAGTGGTGGTTACCGGTTACGGTGAGCAATCGCGCCGTTTATCGACCTTCAACGCTGCGACGGTAGACACCAAAGCTTTCGACAACATTCCCGTTCAAAGTTTTGAACAGGCGCTCCAAGGTCGTCTTCCCGGCGTTTCCATCACCGGTAACTCGGGTACGCTCGGCGCCCAGCAAGCCATCCGGATTCGGGGTACGGGATCGATCACGGCCAGCAACCAGCCGCTATTCGTAGTGGACGGCCAGATCATCAACTCCGATACGGAAAGTGGATTTGAGTTGGGTGGTCCTGGCGACAACCCGCTGCTGAACATTAACCCCAATGATATCGAGCGGGTGGACGTACTGAAAGACGCCGCCGCTACGGCCCTCTACGGCGCTCGCGGTTCAAACGGTGTTATCGTGATCACGACCCGTTCGGGCGCCTATAACCAGAAGCCCCGGGTCAACGTCACCTACCAGGCCGGCTGGGCGGCGCCTACCGAACAGTTCGATCTGCTGACCGGACCCCAGTACGCCGAGCTCTGGAACCAAGCCGCCGAAAATGCCGGTTTCGATCCCAACAACCCCGATCAGGCCGGTTTCTTCTACGACGACCCGGCAAGCGAGCCCAATGCCGACTGGCTCGATCAGGTATACCGCGACCGCGCTTTCAGTCAGGAAACTTCCGCCAGCGTTTCCGGCGGTGATCAAACGACGAAGTACTTCTTCGGCGCCACCTGGCGCGATGACAACGGCACGGTGAAGACCACCAATCTGCAGCGTTACAACTTTCGCGCCAACGTAGAAAAGCAGGTTAGCGACAAGTTGACCGCCGGCATTAAGCTGAACCCTTCGCAGACGATTAACAATCGTCAGAACGAGGACAACAACGTAGCTTCTCCGCAAACCTACTCCGTACTGTTTTTCCCCAACATCGATCCTTTCGATGAAAACGGCGAAGTACGGGGCGGCATCGTGGGCACCAGCACCGGGCAAACCCAGTTTGCCGGCACACCGCTGGCTAACCTGGTCGGACAGGATATCACCACCAAGCGTACTCAGATTTTGGCCAAGCCCTACATCGTCTTCCGCCCGATTGACAACCTCAGCCTGCGCACGGAATTCAACACGCAGTTCCTCCAAATTGAGGACTTGCTCAAGCAGGGATCGATGACGACGGACGGATTTGCCGTAGACGGCTCCGCCGATGGGGTGAACACTCAGATTTTGAACTGGACCTGGAAGTCGATCGCCAATTACACCAATAGTTTTGGCAACCACAGCCTGGACGCTACTTCTGCTTTTGAAATGCAGCGCGACGAGTTTTCGTCGATCAACGTAACCGGTAACACTTTTGCCGACGACCGGCTGAAGACCCTGGATGCTGCCGCTGAAATTACCGGTGGCGGTGGATTCCGCACCGAGGCTAACTTCGTGCGCTTCATCAACAGCATAAACTACTCTTTCAAGAATAAGTACTTGTTGAGTGCTTCTTTCGTGGCGGAAGGTTCCTCGCGCTTTGGTGAAAATAGCCGCTACGGCTTCTTCCCCGCCGTCTCTGCGGGCTGGGTGCTTACCGAAGAGCCCTGGTTGAATATCGAAGCGGTCAACTTCCTGAAGGTTCGCGGTAGCTGGGGTGAAGTGGGTAACGCCCAGTTTGGCAACTTCGATGCCCGCGGCCTGATTGGCTTCGGTAACGACTACGGCCCCAACCCCGGTTTCGTATTCACCCAGCTGGCCAACGACAACCTGGAGTGGGAGCGCGCCCAAACCATCGATTTCGGCCTCGAATTTGAAATGCTGAACAGCCGACTGACCGGCTCGGTTACTTACTTTATTAAGGACAGCAAAGATCTTCTACTTGAAGTACCATTGCCGCGGACGATCGGTATCACCGATAACACTATCCTGCAAAACGCCGGTGAAATCCGCAACCAAGGCCTCGAATTCCAGGTGGGCTACGATATCTTCGACGGACCCTTCCGCTGGACGCTCGGCTTCAACGGCGCTACGCTGGATAACGAAGTACGCGAGTTGGTAGACAACAACAACGACGGTGAAGGTGACGACATCACCGGCACCACGACGCTGATCCGCGAAGGCGAAGCGGTACGTTCCTGGTTTTTGGTGCCCTATGCCGGTGTAGATCCTGCTAACGGCGACGCGCTATTCCTGGACGAAAACGGAGAGACCCTATCTAACACCACCCCCGGCTCCGCGCGCCGCGTACTCGGCAACCCGCTGCCTGACTTGCAAGGCGGCATCACCAGTGAGTTTGCGTACAAAAACTTTGACGCCTCGTTGTTTTTCCAATATGCTACCGGCCACCAACTGTATCTGAGCGAGGGACGTTTCTACGGCGGTAACTTTGCTTCCGTTTGGAACCAGACTACCGATGCCCTGAACGCCTGGACGCCGGAAAATACGGATACCGACATCCCGCAAGCTCGTCTGTTCCAGACCAACGGAAGCCAGCATTCTGGCCGTTGGTTGTCGGATGCCGATTATATGCGTCTGAGAAACGTACAAGTAGGTTACACTACGCCCGAATTCGGTCCTTCTGGCGCGCGCGCCCGCATCTTCTTCTCTGGGCAAAACCTGCTTACTTTTACCGACTTTGCCGGACTGGATCCCGAAGCCTCCGGACAGGACCAGGAGAGTGAGGTACAGGGAAGCATCTTCTTTAGCCGTCCGCAAAATAAGCGTTACACTTTCGGCGTAAACTTCACTTTCTAAAGTTTTAGGTTAACCCTTTTTACCTAATGCTTAAACCAAAAGGAATTATGCAAAAACTAAAATATATCTTATTCGCATTGCTGTTGGTTCCCTTCACGGCTTGCGATGATTTTCTGGATAATCCGCAGCCGGCCCAGTCACTACCGTCCACGGCCGCTTTCTCTTCGGCTAGCGATATCCAAACGGCCATGAACGGCCTTTACAATCTGGCCCAGCAGTCGGGCATGTTCGGCACCAACGTTTCCATGCTGCCCGACATCATGTCGCAGAACGGTGACTGGCAGGGTTCTTTTACCACTTATCTTGATATTTCCAATTTCCAAACCACGGTAGTTAATGGGGAAGTACAAGATATTTGGGATGATACTTACGAATTGGTCAACCACTCCAACTTGATCATCAAGGCGGTTAATGAAGTGGATGATCCCGCTTTGACCCAGGAATTGGCGGATCAACTGCGCGGTGAGGCCTTGTTCATGCGCGGCGCCACGCTCTTCGAAGCAGTGCGTTATTTTGCCCAGCCCTACGGCCCCAACGCCGCTAGCGAACCCGGTATTCCGGTGTTGACCGAACCGGTAGAGACTTTCAGCGACGTGACCTTTCCCTCCCGCAATACGGTGGAAGAGGTTTACAATCAGGTCATTGCCGACCTGGAAGAAGCGGCTAACCTGTTGCCGGACGCCGTAGCTCGCGGGCGCGCCAACCGCTTTGCCGCCATGGCTTACCGCGCCGAGGTTGCTTTCCAGCAGCGCGATTACGCTACCGCGGCCAGCATGACCGACGAAGTCGTCAACAGCGGCCCTTACGCTTTGACCGCCGAACCGGTTGACTTTTTCGTCAACGAAGGTTCCAGCGAAGAAATTTGGGCCGTTATCCACACCATCCAGGATAATCCCGGGGTGAATGCTTCTTTGGCTGCTTTCCACAGCGTCAACGGCCGGGGCGGTGACGTGGTCATCTCCAACGACATGAAGCGCAACGGCTACGCCGCCGTCGTACCGCAGAGCCAGCGGGACGAAATCGCCAACGCCGGTTTCACCTTCGACGACCTGCGCGTGTCACAGCTGACGTCTAACGATACCTTCAACATCGAGAAATACGAAGATCCCGGTAACAATGCCGACGATGCGCCGATTCAGCGCCTGGCCGAGTTCATGCTGATGCGCGCCGAGGCCCTGGCCCGCAACGACGGCGTCAACCAAGAAAGCGTCGACCTGCTCAACCAGGTGCGCACCCGCGCCATCCGCGTCCTCGACGGCGAAGGCAATCCCGTTGACAACGCCATCGACTTCGTAGGCTACGAAACGGGCGACTTCGCCAGCGCCGACGAGCTGATCGAAACGATTATCCTGGAGCGCCGTGTAGAAATGGCTTTCGAAGGAAGCCGCCTGCATGACCTGCTCCGCCTGGAGCGTGACGTACAAGGCCGTCCTTTTGACGATAACATGATCCGGCTGCCCATACCGCAATCCGAACTGGATGCGAACGCCAATATCACGCAGAATCCGGGTTACTAAGCAATCACCCGACTATCAAGCTTGAAGGCCCTTCCATCCTTTGCGGTGGGAGGGCTTTTTTTTACCGGGATTAAACCGGGATGGCCGGGATGGCCGGGATTAAACCGGGATTGCCAGGATTAAACCGGGATGGCCGGGATGGCCGGGCTATCATAGACACCACTGCCGCAACGCCACACAGTTACATCGCCACATAGCTACACGCTACACAGCCATACTGTTGCCACATCGCCATCAATATCCTGACGTTCCTCCCTCGCCATTATACCCTTCCGGCGGCTCCATTTCCACGTCCGCCGGTTTGGCGATGCTGAACTCGACGCGGCGGTTCATGTAGTTGCTGCCCTGGGGTACGAGGGCTTGGCTTTCGCCGCCGTATTGCAGGATGAGGCGTTCGCGCTCGATGCCGTGATTGTTGACGAGGTGATTGATGACGGCTTTGGCGCGTTTGTAGGAGAGCACTTGGTTCAGGCTTTCCGTGCCGGTTTGGTCGGTATAGCCGGTGACGACCAATTTGAGTTGGGGGTCGTTTTTCATTAGCTGGGCAATACCCGACAGGTTGCCGTAGTCGGAGTATTTGATGGTGGCGCTGTTGACGCCGAAGTGCAGCATGGGCAGGAAAAGGCCGGCCATGCGGTTGCTGCCGCCCGGGCCGGCGCCCCCCTGCGTTTCGTAGTTCTGCAGCGCCTCGTCGATCAATTCGCGCACCCGGGCTTCGGTGACCCCGCCGCGGCCGCCGCTCGCATTGACCACGACGCCTTCTTCGTTGATTTGCTCGCCTTCCCGTGGCGTGTAGAAGGGTTCCTTATCCTTGTGGTCGGGAATGCCATCCCGGTCGCTATCGAGGGTGCGGCCTTTGGTGTCGACCAATGCGCCGACATCCGTTTCGGGCTCCTGATCGAGCTGATCAATGACGCCGTCACCATCGGTATCCTTGATGGCGACTTCCGCTCGCTTCTGGTTATTGGTCATTTCGTCAAGGACGACTTCCAGCGGATTGATCCAGTAGAGTGGTTCGCTACGCTTTTGGGGGTTGCCGATATTGTAATTGACCCGCAGGTGGGGGTAGTGGATGATATCCCGGAAGTCGGATTCGCCTTCCAGGTTACTGCCGTCCACCCGGTCGCTACGGCTGCCGAAAAGGGCCATAGCCTGGTATTCGAGACCGACGTTGACCCGTTTGTTGATGCGGTAGGCTATACCGGCGCCCACGGTGGCGTGCGGCGCGATTTCTCGATCCAGCTCACCCATTCGGGTTTCTTCATTGCTAAATTCTACTTGGAAGTAATTGCCACCACCGCCGACTAGAGCGTAGAGGTTGAAGGTTTTGTAGGGGCGGTCAAATTTAAGGGCATTCAGCGAAAATACGGCGGCGCCGCCAACGGATATCCAGTCATTGGTAAACGAACGGCTGCCGTCGGTAGCTTCGGCTTGCCCGTAGATGGCGTCAAAGCGCAAAGAGAAGAGGTAATCGGTGGCCTTGCGCACGCTAATGCCGCCGGCCGGGCTGAACTGCGGAGATACATCCCCCGTAACCAAAAGCCCGCCACCGGTAGCCGAAACTTCCCACATACTCTTAGGAGTGGCGTATTG
>CAYWHT010000076.1:0-11130 GCA_964458135.1 uncultured Saprospiraceae bacterium
GAGCAAGTCAGAATTCACAAATTTTGGGTTGTCAGACTATAGTTCCCGAAGCACTGGGCCCGGCTTACAAACGAAGCCCCGGCCTAGCCTATGCTGCATCCAACTACTCACTACCCACTACCATCAACTCTTAACCCCCGTCTCCAAAGTCGCCAAATACCAAATCAAAGCAATAATGATAATGAGCAGGATAAACCAGAGCGTCAGAAAGTTGCGGCGTTTGGGGCGCCGCGGTCGTTCAAATTTCATGCCGCACTATTTTTTGTTAAAATTTTATTCCAATCTTTTTAATTGAAACAATAACCCGCGGTCAAAAGGGGACCACAGCGAGGTACGCACGCCCGCTTTTTTCAGACCGGCGCCCACCCAATTGTTGCAGGTCCAAAGCGCCGAATAGCGGCCGTGGGACTCGTAGAACCGGTCGCGATCGAAATAACCTGGAACGGGAATCAATACCCCTTCTCCTTTTGCATTCAATACAAAATAGCCGCTTATCCAGTCAGCCAGGCGTTCGTACTGCCTTCGGCTTAAGCGGATAGGGTAGGTTCGTTCATCCGGCCGGGGCGCCCGCGGCCAGTAGGTGACGTGTAGCGCGGAGCGGGTCGGCCACAATAGCGCCTGCAAAGTAGTTCCCACCCGCATGTCCGACCAGGTTGGCGTCTCCAGGTAAAACTGCCGTTCCCCCCAGCCAATTTCAAAATAGGCCGGCGCCGCACTCGCCCCCGGAAAATCCGCCGGATCGGCGTATTCGGTCCAGTCCATCACTGCATTACGAGTGGGCAGTATGAAATAGGCATGCAGGCCGTTGGTGGTCACGTACACCGTTACGCCTGCCTCCGCCTCCTCAAACCTGGAGTTGACCACCAGCAACGAGAGGAGCACCGCCAACAGCAGGTACCCGCCGGGAAATAGTAAAATCGCACCTATTCCACCTTGCAGGAGCTTTTTTGCGGTCTTGCGTCTAAATCGCATCATCTGGCTGCCGTGTTATAGTCCGCCAAGCCAAAAATTGTGAATGCTGACTTGGCGGACTATAGCTTCGGGAACGGACTTTACCCGGTCGAAGTATGAGGATGGATATCAACCTCACTCTCGAATCCCCCGCAGCGAGTGTTCCTCCATCATCCGGTTGAGCTTCGGCAGCTGCGTATTCAGAATCTGCCGGATATTTTCCTGATGGGCTTCTAACTCGGCCGTCAGCTCCTCGAAGACCTCGTAAGCCGCATCGGTGGGGCGGGCATCCCCCGTTTCGACGCTGCGGCGTAGCGAAGCCAGGCGGTTGTTGAGCTTGATGGGGAAGTTGAGCGGATCCTGGTGGCTGCGGTTACGCACCTGGTAGAGCTCTTTTTCGATGGCGCTGAGCTCGGCCATCATGGATTCGGCCATTTCCTTCATCGCCTCATCTTCGGCCTTCGCCAATTGTTCTTCCACCTGCGCGCGAATGTGCCGGATGCGGATGACGGCCTCGTTGGCCTCGCTGGTCTTGTCGCGAATTTGCATGGCCAGCTCGAATTGCTCGTCGAGCTCTTCTTTGGTGACGCCTTTCAGGTTCGGATTGATTTTTATGGCAAAAGGCTGGGTTGCCGAATAATCGCCCACTTTCAGGCGCACCTGATAATCGCCCAACGGCGCTTTGGGGCCACGAGCCGGCGCGGCGCTCCAGATGATCATATCCTCAAAGGTGGTGGCGCCGGGATAGCGCAGGTTCCAGCTGAAGGTGTTCAGGCCGGCGGCCGTGGTGGGCTCCGTCGATCCGCCCCGCATGTACCAGGGCAGATCGGGATCCGGCTCGTAGGTGGTTTCTTTTCCGACAAAAGTGTCGACCACCTTGCCCTCCGCGTCGAGGATTTCGACGGTCACCGAGTCGGCCTGTTCCGGCAGGTAGTACTGCACCACCGCGTCGTAAACGCCGCGGATGGCGTCTGCGGGTTGGAATAAGGTGGCCTCCTGTTGCGCCATTGCCGGCCGCCACTGCCGCAACGGGCCGATATCGTCCAAAATCCAGAAGCCGCGGCCGTGGGAGCCCACGACAACATCCTGCTCCTTGATCACCAGGTCGCGGATAGGCGTATCCGGCAGGTTGAGTTGGATGGGACGCCAGTGATCGCCAGCATCCATGGAGACGTAGACGCCGTGCTCCGTGCCCAGGAACAGCAAGCCGGGGCGCAGGGGATCGACGCGTACGGCGCGGGCAAAGTGACCGTCGGCGACGCCGTCCACGATCTTGGTCCAAGTCTTGCCGTAATCGCGGGTGCGCCACACGTAAGGCGCGCGGTCATCCACTTGGTAGCGGTTGGCGGCGATGTAGGCGGCGCCGGGCTCATGGGGCGATTCGTCGATGATGCTCACCCGGGTAAATTTTTCCATATCCGGGGGTGTGATTTCCTGCCAGCTGTCGCCGCCGTCGCGCGTGATGTGCACCTTGCCGTCGTCGGAACCCGCCCAGATGGTATTGATATCGTGCTGGGAGGGCTCCAGGGCGAAGACGGTGGCGTAGATTTCCGGTCCGTTCATGTCCATGGTAATGACCCCACCGGTTTTGCCGAGGGTTTCGGGATCGGCGTAGGTAAGGTCGGGGCTGATCTTTTCCCAACTCTGACCGTCATCGGTGGTTTTCCAAACGTGTTGGGAGCAGGTGTACATGATATCGGGGTCCTGCGGAGCAAAGACGATAGGGAAGGTCCACTGCCAACGTTCGGGCAGCGCGCTGGCGGGCTCCCCGGAGAAGAAGCGCGGATAGACCTGGATGTCGCGGATCTGCCCGTTGCTGCGGTCGTAGCGCGTCAATAGAGCGCCCTGACTGCCCGCGTAGAAAATATCGGGATTGGTGGGGTGTTGAGTGATGTAGCCGCTTTCGCCGCCCCCGACCGGGTAATACCAGCCGTCGTTGGGGCCGCGGGCCTGCATATTGGACCAGCCGTCGCTCGGTACGGCCACGGTGCTATTGTCCTGTTGGGCGCCGGCCACGTGGTAAGGCACGTCGCTGGTCGTGGTTACGTGGTAGAGCTGGGAGGTAGGATAGTCCTGTTCGGTCCAGGTTTCGCCCCCGTTGATGGTCACGTTACCACCCCCATCGTTAGAATTGATCATGCGATCCGGGTTATTGGGATCGATCCAGAGGTCGTGGTTATCGCCGTGGGGCACCGATATTCGGGTATCAAAAGTCTCGCCGCCGTCGGTCGATTTATAGAATCGGGTATTGAGGCAATAGACCGTTTCGCGATCCCAGGGATCGGCGTAGATGCGGGAGTAGTAGAAGGCGCGCTGCCGCAATTTGCGCTCGCCGTTGGTGCGTTCCCAGGTCCATCCGCCGTCATCGGAGCGAAAGACGCCGCCCTCGTTGGCCTCGACGATCGCCCAGAGGCGGTCGGGATCGGCGGGAGAGACCGTAATGCCGATTTTGCCGAGCGGTGGTTCTGGCATGCCCGGGTTGTCGGTCAGGTCGATCCAGTTATCGCCCCCGTCGGTCGATTTGAAGAGCTTGCAGTCGGGCCCCCCGCCCCACATCTTCCAGGCTCTGCGGTACACCTGCCAGGTGGAAGCGTAGAGGACATCGGGATTGGTGCGATCGATGATGAGGTCGACCGCGCCGGCCTTTTCGCTGACAAACAGCACCTTCTCCCAGGTATTGCCGCCGTCGGTGGAGCGGTAAACACCGCGCTCCGGATTATCCCCGTAAGGATGGCCGAGGGCCGCCACGTAGACGATATCCGGATTCGTGGGATGAATGCGGATGCGCGAGATGGCCTGGGTTTCTTCCAGCCCCAGGTGACGCCAGGTTTCCCCCCCGTCGGTCGATTTGTAGACGCCGTCGCCCTGAGTGATGCTGCCGCGCAGCTGCACTTCGCCCATGCCGATGTAGACGACGTCGGGATTGGTTTCCGCTACTGCGACGGCGCCAACCGAAGAACTGGTAATCTGCCCGTCAGTGACGGGAAACCAGTTGCTGCCCCCGTCGACGGTTTTCCAGAGGCCGCCGCCGGTGGCGCCGAAGTAGTATTCGTTGGGCCGGCCCGGGCTGCCGGCGCAGCCGAGCGAACGCCCGCCCCGGTGGGGGCCGATGTTGCGCCATTCGAGCTTTTCGTAAAGATTGGCGGGGATACCGGATTCCTGGGCCCACACCGGCAAGACGCCGATGAGCAATAAAAAGAAGAACACCGGCAGGCCAACCGGTATGCGCTTGATAGAACAAATCATAGCGATGCGTAGGTTTTAGATTGCGAAACCGGGAATGTTCCCGGCCATCCTAAAATATAAAAGTTTGGGACAAATGGGAGGGGAAAGGCCAAGAAGTTGTTATTTATGCGAAAGGAAAACCTTGCTATGGGTCGTTTTGATTTTCAGATGTTCGCCAACCGGGTCCGCAAGATGGAAAAGCACCACGGCAAGTGGGCCCGCCGGCAGGGCGTCACCTGCTACCGCATCTACGATGCCGATGTGCCGGAATTTCCCCTGGTGTTGGATCGCTACGGCGACTACCTGCACGTAGCCGAGTACCAAAAAAATACGCCGCTCGATGAGCACGAATACCGCCTCTGGCGCGCCGGCTGCCGCGATGCGCTGCAGGGCGTGTTCGAATTGCCCCCGGACCGTATTTTTTACAAGGAACGCCGCCCGCAAAAAGGAAGCAGCCAATACGAAAAGCGGGCCGAAAAGAAGAAGGAAATCGAAGTGCGGGAAAACGGGCTGCGTTTTATCGTCAACCTCAGCGATTACCTGGATACGGGCTTGTTTTTGGATCACCGCATTACCCGGCAGATGGTGCGGGAGCGGGCCAAAAGCCTGCGGGTGCTCAACCTTTTTGCCTACACGGGCACTTTCAGCGTTTACGCCGCGGCGGGCGGCGCCGCCTCCACCACCACGATCGACCTTTCCAACACTTACCTGGATTGGGCGCAGCGCAACCTCGAGCTCAACGGCTTTACGGGAGAGCGCCACCGCCTGCTACGCGCCGACGTTACGGAGTGGTTGCTCAACCCGCCCAACGTCAAGTATGATTTGATCGTACTCGATCCGCCGACTTTTTCCAATAGCAAAAATATGCGGCATATCCTGGATGTGCAGCGCGATCATCCGCGCTTGATCAACGCTTGCTTGCGCCTGCTGAGCGGAGAAGGGGTGCTTTTCTTTTCGACGAATTTCCGGAAATTTCGCCTCTCGGAAGAAGCCGTCAAGACGGAGCGCATCGAGGATATCAGCCAGGCGACGATCCCAAAAGATTTCCGGAATAAACGGATTCATTATTGTTTTCAGCTCCACCCCTAACGGCGGAGCTCCAGCTACGCCCATATTTAATCCCCCGCATTCCCCTCCCCTTCCCCACTTACCAAGCATCAATCAAAGCCAGCCCGTGCAATCCAAAGATCCTCCGTCACCCCCTCCAAAGCAAACCCACAAAATTCCTCCTATATTGACTAAAAAAAAACATGGTCTCCGCCAAATTTCTCTACGATTCTCAGTTCACCGAAGTCCACGGCAGCCGCATGCATTATATCGAGGAAGGAGCGGGCGATCCCGTGCTGTTTTTGCACGGCAATCCCACATCCTCTTATCTCTGGCGTAATATCATACCCCATGTCAGCCCGCACGGGCGGTGTGTTGCGCCCGATTTGATCGGCATGGGGCGGTCCGGTAAGCCGGAACTCGCCTATCGCTTTCAGGATCACTACCGTTACCTGGAGGGCTTTATCGAGAAGCTGGAGCTGAATAAGATCACGCTGGTTGTTCACGATTGGGGCTCCGGGCTCGGATTTCACTACGCCCACCAAAATCCCGGGCGCATCAAGGGTATCGCCTTTATGGAGGCCATCTGCCGCCCCATGAAATGGTCGCAATTTCCGGCCGACTTCAAGCTGGGCTTCAAGCTAATGCGCACCCCTTACATCGGCTGGTTGATGGTGAGCGTGATGAATATTTTCGTCAGGCAGATCCTGCCGCAGGCCATCGTGCGCGAGCTGTCGGCGGAGGAGAAACGCCACTACGCCGCGCCCTTCCCCAGCGTGAAAAGCCGGCGGCCCGTACGGCAGTGGCCTTGCGAAATTCCCATCGACGGAAGGCCTGCCGATGTATACGAAATCGTCCGGGCTTACGGCCAGTGGCTGCAGGAAACCGACATCCCCAAACTCTTCTTCTACGCCCAGCCCGGCGGCATCATCCGCAAGGAACTGGCCGAATGGATACAAGCCCATTATCCCAACCTGCGGGCGGTGAATTTGGGCGAGGGGATTCATTATCTGCAGGAGGATCATCCGGAAGCGATTGGGCGAGCGCTTTCGGATTGGATGGTTAGTGGTAGTGAATAAAGGCTATCGTAGCCACGGCAGCCCCTGCCAATTACCTCATTCAACGGAGAAAACGCTCCAGGGCTCCGAACACCAACTCCGGCCGCTCCACGTGCGGAAAATGCGCCGCCTCCGGCACCGTCATCAATTCCGCCTGGGGTAGGCTGCGCTCCCATTCCCGCACCAGATCCAGCGGCATAGCCTCTTCCTCGCCGTGGATGATGAGGGTGGGCGCCTGTACTTTCGCCAGGCTACTGCGGATGTCCCAATTGCGTAAGGAGCGTATGGTGATGGGCGAGGTCAGGCGCATGCCGTAGGTGATGGATTCGGGCGCGCCGGCGCACAGGTCGGCTTCCAGGGAATCGACCTTTTCCGCGGAAGCAAAGCGGGGAATGTTGGCGATGGCCCAGTAGTTTTGGCAGGCTTCCTTAACCGCATCGCCATTGATGATTTGCTGGTAGTATTGGGTCATTTGTTTTCGCTGTTCGGAGGTGAGTTGCTCGTTGAGGTTGGTGGAATACCGCTGAAAAAAATCCCCCCGTAGCGGCGGGATGGGACCGATCAGGACCATGCGGTCAATGCGTTCCGGATGTTGGCGCGCGTAATACCCCATCAGCAGCGGACCGAAAGAGTGCCCCAGCAGGGTCATCCGCTGGAAGCCGAAGTGCTTCCGCAAAGCCTCCAGATCGGCCACGTGGCGGCTCATCGTCACCAGCGTGGAGTCTGCCGGCAAAGCCGAGCGCCCTCCACCGCGCTGATCGTAAAATAGCAGGGTATGCTTGTCGGCCAAAGGCTGCAAGTCGGGCAATAACGACATCATATTCCCGCCCGGGCCGCCGTGCACCACCACAATGGTGTCGGGACCACCACCCGCAAAGCGGAAAAACAATTCCAAGCTATCCGCACCAACAAAAGTGCCCTCCCGGGGGAACTCTTTCTTTGCCGCTGGTGCCGAATCCGACTCGCCGGCCGGCGATTGACAAGCCACCAACAGGCCCGCCAACAAAGTCACCAAACAAAAATACCTCATGAATGCGCTATTCAATACTTACCACCTAATAAGCCGGACCGATTTGATCATCCCGGCCCCATTTCGACATAAATCTAGAAAATATTGACCGACCCACCGAACGGGAAGCCCAAAACCAAGCAAGAAGCCGAATTTCGTATAATTATTTTTTTAAATATCTGGATCGGTCCTATATTTACAGGGGCGTGTTCGGTCTTTAGTCTTTGGTGCGGGGCATCTTCGCGTGCCTATTTTTTGGTTGGCAAGGCGTGGCGAGCAGGACCCTGGTGGTTTAGGCCGGGTGGGCAGCTCTCATGACCACCAAAGATGCAATGAAATAACACCCTCATGAAAAAACTCATGCATAATCCGGGTTAAACACGCTCGAATATGCTGACGATCATTTGATCCTCCAATACATCAACCCCTCCCAAGCACGTAAACCGCCTGCCGAAAAAAAACCAAAAACCGGTAATCTTTGCTGTATCGCAGTAACAACCCCAGACTGCGGAACGACTTCCGCCAGCCCCGATCGGTGCGATTTTGGTGCGGATGCCCTCGAAACTCCAGATTGGCCAGACTGTCCACGGCCCAGGTCAGCCACTTTTGCAGTTGGTTCCGGTAAATATCCTCGATGATAATGACGCGACGGCCCACGCGGGCCGCCTCCGCCAATACGCGATCGGGATCGTGGCAATGGTGGAGCACCGTGAGCAGGAGCACGCAATCGTAGCTCTGATTCCCGTAGGGCAAGGTGCGCCCATCGTAAAGACGGGGTCGGATATCCGGAAACCAGCTATGGTCTGCGACATCCACCCCATCCATCGCGTAGCCGGCGGCGAGGAGCCGGCGGGCTACCGTACCCGGTCCGGAGCCCACCTCCAAAACCTTGCCGCCGGGCATTAAGTGCGGACGAATGCGCCCGTACTTTTGGTCGGCGTCCCATCGCCAGATGAATTGGATGAGGGGGCCGAGAATGGGGAGGTGCGGGAGGGTTTTGAAACGCATGCTTGGTAGTAGTTACAGTCTGCCAAGCCAGCTTTCACTAATTTTGAGTTGGTAGACTATAAATTTAGTTGTCTATAATTATAGCGCCGCCAGTGATCTTACGCAACCTCTTTTTTTGTTGCCGATATGGCATTTTCGGCGCAAAACAATTAGCGGGAACTATTTCTTGCTAATTTGCATTGTATTTGGTGGATTGTTTTCAATCCAATTTTTTCTAGCTTGGCGACTCCCGTAATTTCCCTGTATTTCTCACTTATTATACGTGGTTGGGTTAGCTCCAAAAAATTTTCGACGACAGTCGTCGAGCTGCAAGGTTACCGATATTTTTAAACTTAAAATAAAATTTGCGTATGCTGATTGTAGAAGTAAAAGACAATGAAAGTATTGAACGGGCATTGAAGCGTTACAAGCGCAAGTACCGCAATACCAAACAATTACAAGAAATCCGCGGTCGCCAGTACTACGAGAAGCCCTCGGTGCAACGCCGTAACGAAGTACTGAAAGCCGTACACCGTCAGAAGAAAAGACGCAATACGGAAGGTTAATCCACCTTCCGCCTCCTACCTCTCGCAATGAACCCGCCGCCGTGACGGTACACTCTATTTAAGAGCTTGTCTGAATTGCTTTCCAAAAAGCAATGGTAGCTGTTGGTTCTCTCCAACAGCTGCCCACCGAGCTTGGCCGGCCTTCCTCACTTTACAAACTCATTGGTGTTTTTTGAGTTGAATCCCTTTACTTCGACTGCAAATCGCTTACCCGCTCAACACCTTTTTCCCGGGCGTACTGTTCTCTCACCATCAAAGCATAAGTATTGTTAAATCCGATGGGATCTAACCACTCGATGCCGAAGCGTTGCCTAAAGGTTTTAGAAACGTAATCGTAAACCCCTTCCTCATCGGCGATCAAGCGGTTGATCGTTGCCGTGTCGGGGGTGAGCAAGACCAAAAAACCGGTGCCCGTGTATTCGGGGTATAGGTCGATCTCGCCCTGGCGAAGGGCATCGAAACACAGCTTGGTGCCCCCCAATCCCGTTCTCAGATCCACGTCGTAATCCGTATACCCATCAATAAGTTGCCGGAACAGGCTGGCCAGGATGTACTGTTCGGTAAAAATTTTGGACCCGATGGTGATTACGGGGCCTCCCTCCTGCCGGTCGGGTCGCCAGATGCCTTCCTTTTCCAGGAACTCCCGGGCCACGGCGTAGGTAGATCTTTTTTTATAATCCACCTGGTAGTTCATAGCCGTCATCAAGGAGTCGTTGATTCTTTCCGCGAGTAAATTCAAAGCCTCCACCACTTCCGGCGCATCCTGCCGCAGCCCGGGCCGCAGGATGGGCGCGCAGTAATAGGGCGGAAAAGCGTGGCGGTCATCCTGCAGGGGCTCCAGCTGGTAGGCTTTGATCCGCCCATCGGTGGAATAGCCGCTGATGACCTCGACATATCCATCCCGGACGGCGCGGTACATGAGCGCCTGGTTGAGCACGACGGTATTAAAATCCAGGCCGTACTTTTCCACCAGGTTGCGGTAGCCATCCGCCCGCCCCATAAATTCGGGCGGGAAGCCGGCCCGGAGACCGGAGATGAAAAACTTCGGCAGAAAATAAAAAAAGGACAAGAGGGGGATGATCACGATGAGCAAGCGGGCCGCACGGGCCATCTTTTTGACGCGAAGCCGCTGCAGCAGGGCCAGCATTTGATCGAAGACGATGGCCAGCAGGGCGGCCGGAATAGCCCCCGCTAAGATCATATTGGTATTGTTCAGGGCGATGCCGCCGAAGATGAATTCTCCAAGGCCGCCGGCGCCGATGTAGGCGGCCAGGGTGGCGATCCCCACATTGATGACCGTCGCGGTGCGGATGCCCGCAAAGATGACGGGCATCGCCAGCGGCAGCTCGACGCGGAACAACACCTGCCAGTCGGTCATACCCATGCCGACGGCGGCTTCGCGCACCGAGGGCGCCACTTCCTGTATCCCCGTATACGTATTCCGCAGAATGGGCAACAGGGCGTACAGAAAAAGCGCCACGATGGCCGGCTTGACGCCGATGCCGAGCAAGGGGATCATAAATCCGAGCAGGGCGATACTCGGTATCGTTTGCATGACGCCGGCAAATCCGAGTAGCGGACCGGCCAGCTTATCGTTGCGGGTAGCCAGAATGCCGCCCGGAATGGCCAGGAGCACGGCAATGGTCAGCGAAAGGAAGGTTAGGCCGATGTGCTCCAGGGTCTGCTCGAGCAGTTGGTTGCGGTTGTCGAAAAGGTATTGAAAAAGGGAGGTCATTGGCGAGGGGGTTTATTCCATGATGATTTTATCGTAGAATACGTCCATGAGCAGGGGTAAGTCGAAGCGCCGGATATCACCGTTGAAGCGGACTTCCCCGGCGGTTCGGCGGTGCGATTCGCGCACCAGCTTGGCCATGGCGCTCAGCACCGTATCTTCGGGCTTTAGGGGGACGATCTTGGACTCGGGCAAGTCCGGCTCCACGGGCAAGTAGGCGAAAAGGTCTCGCAGCCGCACCACCTCGAATTCCAGCTGCAACTTCTGGCCCGCCAGGAAATTGACGACGAATTCATTGGCCGGCCGGAACAGTAGGCTTCGCGGCGACCCAATCTGCTGCACCTGACCTTTGTCCAGCAGGCAAATCAGATCCCCCATCTCGAAGGCCTCTTCGACATCGTGGGTGACGATGATGGTCGTTTTGCTCGCCAGCTCTTCCAGCTTTTTAAATTCCCGCCGGATATCGCGCCTGGTCATGGGGTCCAGGGCGCCAAAGGGCTCATCCATCAACACGATGGGCGGGCTGGCGGCCAGCGCGCGGGCGATGCCCACCCG
>CAYWHT010000077.1:0-11042 GCA_964458135.1 uncultured Saprospiraceae bacterium
CGTTTCATAGCGATGGTGGCCGTCGGCAATGTAGGCTACCGGGATGTGCCGGGCGTAAAGATCCTGGAGCTCCCGGATTTGTTGGGGAAGGCTTACCTGCCAGATCAAGTGGTGTTGCAGTTCCGCCTCAAAATAAAAGTCGAAGACCGGTTCATGCCGGTCAATGAAATGCTGCGTCCAACGGGTTAAGGCCGGAACTTCCGGATAAGTGAGCATCACCGGCTTGACGGCGGCTTTGCGCTTGAGCAACAATTGCAGCTGCTTCTGTTCCTTGGAGGCCAGCGTGTCTTCGTGTTTGCGGATGTGGCCGAAAAGGTAATCCCGTACATCGGCGCAAGCCAAAATTCCGGTGTAGTGGCGGTTCTCAGCACGGATTTGGTAAACGTAGAGCGCATCCGCCTGGGTTTTGGAAAAAAAACCGCTCTTCACGTATTCCGGATACTCCTCTTTGACGGAACCGAAAAATGAATCCGTAGAGGTAATTAAACTCGCGTTGGGGAGCACCGCTCGGAAAGGGTATAGATGCATGGTTTATTTGGTCAGGTCTTCACGAATTGAAGTATTCTAGTGCCCGAAGCACTAGCCCGGATGATGCATGAGTTTTTCGTAGGGAGCGGCGCAAATGGTTGCCAGGCCTGGTCGCTCGCAGGAATGAGCCGCGCAGGCGTATCCCTGGATACGTTGAGCAGCGAATGACGAGGACGGCCAGGAATGGCGCCGCGTAATATAGTCTGACAACCCAAAATTTGTGAATTCTGACTTGCTCTTTTTCCGCCTTGCTGCGTTGGAAAGCCTCGACAGAACTTAGGCTATGCCTACGTTTTCCGCCTTGCCAGCCGAAAAAATAGCGGCGTCATATTTTCACAAATCCTGAGTTGTCAGACTATAATTCCTATTTTTAGGGAAGACCGAATAATAAGCAGCACCGCAGATGAAGACCGAAGACTTTAAGCAAATTGCGGATACCATACCCCGGCAACCCGGCATCTACAAATTTCTGGACGAAAACGAGCACATCCTTTACGTCGGCAAGGCCAAAAACCTCCGAAGCCGGGTGGCTTCCTACTTTGGCGATCGCCGCGACCGGGCGCACCGCACGCGCATACTCGTCAAAAATGCGGATCACCTGGATTTCACCATCGTCGAAACCGAAGCCGACGCCCTCTTGCTGGAAAATGCACTCATCAAAAAACACCAGCCTCGCTACAACGTCATGCTCAAGGACGGGAAGTCGTATTCTTACCTCTGCATCAAAAATGAGCGCTTCCCCCGCGTATTCATCACGCGCAAGGTCATTCGCGACGGTTCAACCTACTTTGGTCCCTACACTTCCAAAGGCCGGCTCAAAGTCATCCTCGACTTGATCAAGCAACTCTTTCCGTTGCGCACTTGTAAGTATGACCTCTCGGAGGAAAATATCCGGGCCGGAAAGTTTAAGGTCTGTCTGGAGTACCACATCAAAAATTGCATGGGCCCCTGCGAGGGACTGGAAGATGAAGCCTCGTACAACGAGAAAGTCGATCAGATCAAAAATATCCTCAAGGGGCATTTTAGCGCCGTCATCCAGCATTTCAAACAAAAGATGCAGGAGTACGCCGAAAATCTGGAATTCGAAAAGGCGCAACAGATCAAGGACAAATTGAACGCCTTCGAAGATTACCAACACAAGTCAACGGTCGTATCCACCAAAATCCGGGACGTAGATGTCTTTTCCATTGCTTCCGATGAAAAAGAAGCTTACGTCAATTACCTCAAGGTCGTCAACGGCGCCATCATCCATACCCATACTCAAGAACTGATCAAGAACCTGGACGGCGACGAAAAGGATTTGCTGGAGTACGCTATCCCCATCCTGCGGGAGCGCTTCCATAGCGTGGCCCCGGAAATCATCTTGCCCTACGAACTGCAGCTGGAAGAGGATCTGCAGATGACCGTCCCCAAAATTGGCGACAAGAAAAAGCTGTTGGAGCTGTCGGAAAAAAACGTCAAATACTACCTCCTGCAGCGGCAAAAGCAGGAAGCCAGCAAATCCCAACGCCAAACCGCCACCGAGCGCATCATGCGCAGCATGCAGGAAGATTTGCAGATGAAAGAAGCCCCTGTCCACCTGGAGTGTTTTGACAACTCCAACCTGCAAGGCAACCAGCCGGTGGCGGCCTGCGTGGTCTTCAAAAATGGCAAACCGTCCAAAAAAGACTACCGGCACTTCCACATCAAAACCGTACAGGGCCCTGATGACTTCGCCTCCATGGAAGAAGTCGTACACCGCCGTTACCGCCGGCTGATGGAAGAAGAGCAGCCGCTTCCCCAGCTCGTCATCATCGACGGGGGTAAAGGGCAGCTCAGCGCCGCGATGAAGAGCATTCGCCGCCTGGGCCTGGAGGATAAGATTACCGTAGTGGGCATCGCCAAGCGGTTGGAGGAAATTTACTTTCCCGATGACCCCCTGCCCTTGTATATCAACAAAAAATCGGAATCCCTCAAGATTATCCAACAGGCGCGCGACGAAGCGCACCGCTTCGCCATCACCTTCCACCGCAACCAACGCTCCCGCGGCTTTGCGGCTTCGGAGCTGACCCAAATCAAGGGGGTCGGTGAGAAAACCGCCAATAAGCTGCTCTCGCATTTTGGTTCCGTTCAACAAATCCGCCAGGCGACTATGGCTCAGTTGGCGGAAGTGGCGGGCAATGCGGCGGCAAAGCGGGTAAGAGCCTATTTTGATGAGGAGCAGGTGCCACGTAATGAGTAAAAGTAGGCGCTACGTTATACCGATCAGACGCCCCGATGGGCGCCGCCGATTTACTCCTTCAACTGAGAATTAATCTTAACCGGGCTGTGCAGCGTACGGTGCACCGGGCACTTTTCCGCGATTTCGAGCAGGCGCCGGCGTTGTTTTTCATCCAGTTCGCCCTCCAATTCGATGAGGCGATCGAAGTGGTCGATTTTGCTTAGCTCTTCTTCGCACTGCTCCATATCCTGGGCGTAGTCTTTGAAATGGTCCAGGTGAACGATAACTTCTTTGAGATCCCATTTTTTGCGACGGGCGTACATCTGCAGGGTCATGGCGGTGCAGGCGCCCAAACCGGCGGCGACCAGTTCGTAGGGGGAAGGGCCAAAATCATTGCCGCCGATACTTTCGGGCTCATCGGCCGTAAGGCTGTGGTGGCGCACCATGATATCGGTGGTGAATCCTTCGTTAAGCCGTACGGCTACCTGTTTTTCCGCCTTCAGGCGCTCGCGCTCCGGCACATTGATGTACTTGCTGGCCCAGCAGGCGATCAGGCTGCCCAGGTAGAGGGAGTCTTCTTTGCGGCTCAGCAGGTGATCGGCGCCGTCAAGGGAGATGAAGCTCTTGGGATGTTCGGCGGCCCGGTAGATTTGGGCGGCATTATCCACTTTCACGACTTCATCTTCGGGGGCGTGGGTGATGAGGAGCGCTGCATTAAGGGCTTTGAGCCGTTCCCGCTGATTGTGTTCCCGGATATCTTCCAGGAATTGCTTCTTCACCCTAAAAGAGCGCCCGCCAATCGTAACTTCGGCTTCGCCTTTACTTTCCAATTCTCCCGTGTTGGAAGCAATCAGGTGACTGACGTGCTCCGGGTCGTAAGGGGCGCCAATGGTGGCTATCGCCCGGACGAAATCCAGTTGCGAAGCGGCGTTGATCACGGCCGCGCCGCCGAGGGAGTGGCCCACGAGAATGGCCGGAGCTTCGTATTCTTCGTAGAGGAAACTGGCGGCGTGGATGAGATCTTCTACATTGGAAGAAAAATTGGTGTCGGCAAAATCCCCTTCACTCTCTCCCAGGCCGGTAAAGTCGAAGCGCAGTACCGCGATGCCGCGGCTGGTCAGGGCCCGGCTGATGTTGCGCACGGCGGTTAGGTTTTTGTTGCAGGTGAAACAGTGAGCGAAGAGGGCGTAGGTATGCGGTTTTTGGTTGACCGGCATTTCGAGTCGCGCCGCTAGTTGTTCGCCCTGGGCATTGGTAAAGAACAGTTTTTTCGTTTGCATAGAGCAGGATGGTATAGTTCGTAAAAGAATTGCTATTCGTTGGCCGGGAAAGCCCAGCGTAAAAAGTCGGGCATCACCCGGGCCCAGGTGGCTGGATGATGTTGCCCGCCTTCCACTTCGACGTAGCGGATGTGTTCACCTTCCCGGAAACCGTGTTTTTCCAATTCCCGGATCAGATCGCGGGTATCGTCAATGGAGTCGATGACGCCGTTGTTATTGCGGTCGGCCGTCTCGTCGGCCGTGCCCGTTTGGAGCCAAAAGCGGAGGTTTGGGGCGTGTTGGGTTTGCCGGACTCTGGCGTGGGCGATGCGGTGGGCGTCGGGCGCCTGCGGATCAAAAGGGCGGGAGCGCCACCAGAAAGCGCCCGAAAAAACGCCGACCTGCTGGAAACAGTTCGGATGGTTCCAAACGGCGTCGAAAGCCGACAAGCCGCCCAGCGAAAAGCCGGCAAAGGTATAGGGGGCCCGCAGGCGATAGCGCGACTGCAGGCGGGGCGTCAACTCCCGGGTGATGAAACGCTGGTAGGCGGCTGACTTGGCGCCGCGGTTTTTGTAGTCGGGACGCCCGGCGACGCCGTATTCCCGGAGCCGGTCGCCGGCGTGTAAGCCCGCCGCCAGCACGGGGGCCATTTGCCCCTCCCGGAACAGGCGGCGCAAATGGGCCATCAGTTGTACGGCTTCCAGATCCTGACCGTCATTGACCAACAGTAGCGGAAGCCCTCCGCGGGTGAAATGAGGGGGCACGTACAAGTCGACCTTAACCTCCCGTTGCAAGGCATTGGAGTACAAAGCGGTCTTTTGCCGCTGGTAATACCGGTTGCCGGGAATGGGGGCGAGTGGAACGATTCGACGAAGCCAATCGCCAAAAGAGTTACTCATCGATCAACAGTTTTGCGAATGGGCGGAATTTACAAAATATCCAGGCTCCTGTGCTGGAAGAAAGCCGATGGCGTCTCCGCCCTTAAGGAAATCCCCATTCGGTCATAAAAAGCCCGAAACTCCCCTTATCTTTGCCCAAAATACCGAAAGACGTGAAAGAGACTTATCACCGCTGGTACTCGCCGAACCTCGGCATGGATATGGAAATGCTGATTTTCGGGCATCAAGGGTATCCCGTCATTATTTTTCCTTCGACCAAGGGACGTTACTACGAAAGCAAAGACTTTGGCCTGATCGATACGGCTCACTGGTTTTTGGATCGCGGCTTTATCCAGATCTTTTGCATTGACAGTGTCGATGTGCACAGTTGGTATAACCGGGGCGTCCATCCCGCCCAACGGGTGAGGAATCACATTTGGTACGACAAGATGGTGCGCGAAGAGCTCGTGCCGTCCATCCAACACAATGGGCCGGGAGGCAAGGTCGGGGCATGCGGGGTGAGCTTCGGCGGGTTCCAGGCCGCCAATTTCGCCTTTCGGCATCCCGATGTGGTGAGCCACCTGTTTACGCTAAGCGGCTCTTTCGACATCAGGTCCTTTATGGATGGATATTACGATGAAAATGTGTATTTTAACAATCCAGTCGATTTTCTGCCCGGCCTGGATCACCCGGACCTTTGGCGGATGAATATCGTATTGGGCACTTCAGAATGGGATATCTGCCGCCCCGCCAACGAGCAGCTTTCGGGTATTTTGCACAGCAAAGGCGTGGGGCATTGGTTGGACATGCGGGGATGGAAAGAGCACGACTGGCCGCTGTGGCACGAGATGTTCCCACATTACCTAAGCCTTATCTAATCGCAGAGCGTCATAAAATTTCGGCATGAAGAAAATTGGTATCTTATTCGGACAAGAGCGTACTTTTCCGCCTTCCATCATTGATCGCATCAACGGCCGCAACATCGACGGCATCGTCGCCGAAAATGCCACCGTACACAAAGTCATTCAGGGTAGCTCCTCCGGCTACGCCCTAATCATCGACCGCATTTCCCACGATGTGCCCTTTTACCGGTCTTTCTTGAAAAACGCCGCCCTGATGGGCACGGCCGTTATCAATAACCCTTTCTGGTGGAGCGCCGACGAGAAGTTTTTTAACAATGCATTGGCCACCCAGGTCGGGGTGCCGGTGCCGCGCACCGTTTTGCTGCCTTCTAATATTCCGCCCACCGATACGACGGAAGATTCCTTCTCCAACCTGGCCTATCCCTTGGATTGGGACGGTATTTTCGACTACGTCGGATTTCCGGCCTTCATGAAGCCCTTTGCGGGAGGGGGCTGGCGCAACGTCTATAAGCTTAACAACCGCGACGAATTTTTCGATCGCTACCACGAAACCGGCCAGCTGGTTATGATGCTGCAGGAAGCGATCGATTTTGATTCCTATTTCCGTTGTTATTGCATTGGCGGCAAGCACGTCCGGATCATGCATTACGATCCGCGCAAACCCTTCCATCAGCGGTACGCCGTGCATTTTGACGTTTCCCAAAAGTTAATCCGGCAACTGGAGGAGTACACCATCCGGCTCAATCAAGCGCTGGGCTACGATTTCAATACCGTGGAGTTTGCCGTAAGTGACGGGGTGCCCTACGCCATCGATTTTTGCAATCCGGCCCCCGATGCCGACAGCTTTTCCGTCGGTCCTGACAATTTCCACTGGGTAGTGGAAACCGCCACCGACTACGTCATCGAACGGGCCATGGCCCAAGAAGACGGCAAAGACAACCTGACCTGGGGTACTTTTATGCGGGAGGCCGTCGGTGCTTCCGCCCCGGTAAGCGCTTCGCGCATCGCCGAGGAATAACCAACGGGCGGGCGCAACCGTTATAATAAAAAAATAATACCCCGGACAACCTCCGCCGGCGGAAAAGGGTACCTGGCGGCGGCTTCCGGATTTCAATAGTTCCGACCATGCAAGGGATCAAATTAGCTATTCTGGACCTCTATGATAATAAGCCCAACCAGGGCATGCGTTGTATTCGGGAACTCGTAGAGCGTTTTGACGCCCTGGATACTTACGAGGTTTTTGACGTTCGCGGCCGGGCAGAAGTGCCGAAAGTGAACGATTTCGACATTTTTATTTCCACCGGTGGGCCCGGAAGCCCGCACGATGGCGACGGCCATTGGGACAAACGCTATTTCGATTGGCTGGAAAACCTCTGGCGGCACAACCAACAGCCCGGCGCCACGAAGAAATACGGGTTTTTTATATGCCACTCCTTTCAAATGGTTTGCAAGTATTTCCGGTTGGGCAAAGTCGTGCCCAGAAAGTCTGCTTCTTTCGGCGTCTTCCCGGCGCACCTGACCGATACCGGCATCGACGAGCCGGTTTTTAAAGGGCTGACCAATCCATTCTGGATCGCCGATTTCCGCGAATGGCAGGTCATTCAACCCGATACGGAACGCTTAGACGAAATGGGGGCCGACATCCTGGCCCTGGAAAAAATCCGGCCCCACGTTCCGCTGGAGCGGGCCATTATGGCGATCCGCTTTTCTGCCGAGCTACTGGGCGTGCAATTCCATCCGGAAGCGGATCCGGGAGGCATGGTCGATCACTTCCTCGATCCGGAACGGCGGCGAAAAATCGTACAGCAGCACAGCCAGGAAAAATACCTGAAAATGATGAAGGAGCTCGATGATCCCAAAAAGCTCGAGCTGACCCGCGAGTTGGTGATCCCCCATTTTATCGATCGATCGATCCGCGCCCTTAAGCAGCCCGTAATTGCCTGACCCCGTCGCCGTAAGTGCTGAAAATGAAGGGCGCCGCATTCAAAACAGCAGCCAATAACGACGCATCATATAGTCCGCCAAGTCCGCATGCACAAATTTTGGGTTGGCAGATTATAAAAGGAGCGCGGTAAGGATACATTCCAACATCCACAACATACCGCTATGATCAGCCATTACCGTCGGCAATTTAACCGGCAGTTTACGGAAGCGCGCTACGAAGCCATGCTGGACTGGATCGCCGCACAGTTCGGGCATCGCCCACCCTTTAAGATCGCGGAGACTCCCGTCTTCGTGCCCCGCGATCTCAAGCAACAAATCCTGGAAGCTTGCGATGAGATTGTGGATATTCTGATCCGCCCCGATTTTCTCAAGCGCTCCCAGAGCGCCGTACTGGCGGGCCAGGAGGTGCCCAACGAAACGCCCAATACCCATTTTCTCCAATTGGATTTTGGTATTTGCCGGGCCCGGGACGGCGCCCTGTTTCCCCAATTGATCGAAGTGCAGGGCTTTCCCTCCCTTTACCTTTACCAGGATTTCCTGGGCCGCGCTTATCGCCAAAACTTTGATATTCCCGAAGAGATGCACCACCTCTTCGGAGGGCTGGATTCCGATTCCTACCGGGAGTTAATGCGGCGGGTGGTCGTTGGGGATACGGATCCCGAGCAGGTGGTTTTACTGGAGGTGCAGCCCCGGGCGCAGCCCACCCAAATCGATTTTATCGTGACGGAACAGTTGCTGGGCGTAAGTTCCGTCTGCGTCAGTGATTTAAAAGTGTCGGGCCGGGAGGTGTATTACCGCAAAAATGGTCGAAGCGTCCGGGTGGAGAAAATCTACAACCGCGTCATTTTTGACGAGTTGATCAAGCAGGATAACCTGGCGCGGGAATTTTATTTTACGCACGAGTACGATGTACAATGGGTGGGCCATCCCAACTGGTTTTTCCGCATCAGCAAACACACCTTGCCTCTGTTGAGCAGTCAATACGTTCCCGATTCCTATTTCCTCCACGAGCTGGAAGATTATCCGGATGACCTGCACAATTACGTGCTTAAGCCGCTCTATTCCTTTTCCGGGACCGGGGTGATCATCAACCTCAATCGTTACGATCTGGAAGGCATCGACCGGCCGGAAAACTACATCCTGCAACGCAAAGTGCATTACGCGCCAGTGGTGGAAACCCTGGAAGAACCGGCCAAATGCGAAATACGGATGCTCATGATCTGGGAACCCGGCGCCGATCGCCCACGGATCGTCAACAACCTCGTGCGCCTCAGCAAAGGAGAGATGATCGGGGTGCGCCACAATAAAGGCAAGACTTGGGTGGGAGGGAGTATCGGCTTTTTTGCTCCTTAGCCCGGATGATGCATGGATTCTTCTTCACGAGAAGCCAAAATGGTTGCCAGGCTTGGGCGCCCGCAGGAAGGAGACGCGCAGGCGTATCCCCAGATACGGTGGCGTCGACTGATGAGGACGCCCAAGAATGGCGGGCCCTGTGAAATACCGCGGGTAAAGCTTCGCTTTATTTCACCCGGCGGGCAGTTTGGCTTCGCAGTAGATTAATTCATGCATCATCCGGGTTAGTTTAAGGCCCGAAGCACTAGCCTTCCATTCAATGCGCGATTCGCATTGGTAGTTGGAGGCCCATTGACCATTTTACCCGTCTGAGGCAGGAGAACGGGCGCCATTCACAACTCCTTTAAAGCTGCCACTAAAGCATCCAACTCCTTTGGTGTCGTATAGATATTCGGGGTAATCCGGCAGCCCCGCACGCCGGGCCGGTTGATGGCGACCGTCCAGATGCGGTATTTATCGAGCAGTACGCGAGATAGTTCTGCCGGCTCCATGCCTTTTACGCCCACGTTGGCGATGGCGCAGGCGCGGTGTTCGGCCTCGGGGGTATTGAGGATGATGTGGGGCAGGTCACGCACCTTGCTCGTCCAGTAGCGCTGCAGGTAGCGCAGGCGGGCTTCTTTGCGCGCGGAGCCCAGGCGGAGGTGATACTCCAGGGCGTTGCCGATCGTCAGGTCGGTATGCACGGGATGCGTGCCGGTATGGTTGAGGCGGCGGATGTCGTCTGCTGCGCGCCCCATCTCGGCGAACATCGGCCAGATGTTCGGTATCTTTTCCTTTTTGATGTACAGGATGCCGGCGCCCAGGGGCGCACTCAGCCACTTGTGGAGGCTGGCGCCGAAGTAATCGCAATCCAACTCGGGGATGGTGAATTGAAGTTGGGCGAAGGAATGGGCGCCGTCCACCATGACGTCTACCCCCTTTTCGTGGGCCATGTCGCAGATTTTCCGCACCGGGAGGATTTGTCCGGTGATGTTAATCAGGTGGCAGATCATGAGCAGCCGCGTCTTGGGGGTGATGGCGTTGGCGTACAGCTCGACGATTTCGCTGTCGGAGCGGGGATGATTGGGCAAGGAGACGATGCGGTTGACAATGCCGTGGCGTTGGGCCTGCAACTCGAACATGTCGAGCATGGCGCCGTAATCCTGCTCGGCCATGACGGCTTCGTCGCCCGCCTGCCAATGAATGCCGCCGATGACGGTGTCCAGCGATTCAGTGGTGTTGCGGGTGATGATGAGCTCGTCGGGTGGGCAGCCCGCCAACTCGGCCAGCTTATCGCTCATGGCTTGCTTGTTTTCAAACTGCACCGTACGCAAATAATAGGAGCCCTGGTAGTTGATCATCCGCACGTGGTGGATGAAATTTTCCAGCGTCTCCTGCGGCATAAAACAGTAGTACCCGTTTTCCAGATTGATGTAATCCGGTTTGAGGCGGTAACCGCTGCGAATGCGCAGCCAGAAATTCTCGTTGGCCGCCAGTTCATCCGGAGGTAGATGAGCGACTTCGCTGACCCATTCGTTGAGTTGATTCAAAAAGGGAAGCGTCCCAATGCTCAAAGCCGAGACTTGTTTGAGGAAGGTTCTTTTGTCCATCAGATTGTACGATTAGCGATCCAATGGTATTAAAATAATAAAATTTTTTTGTTTAAAATGTTTTATTTTAATAAATAAACCAACATTTTTTTAAAAATACTTATCCTGATCCTGCTTTGCGGCTAAAAATCAAAACAATTATTTAACAACCAACAACCTACGTCATGAGGGCGCTAAGAATCATCGGAATCATTTTGGGGTACTCCTTTTAGCATTTGTTGTTACGGGATTGGTAGCCCCCAAGAAATTTCACATTAAACGGACGGAGCAGATTGCCGCTAGGCCCGCCCGGATCTTTTCCTACCTGAAGTCACTGGAAAAGCAGAACGTGTGGTCGCCCTGGATGTCACTCGATCCCAATATCCAAACCGAAATCCTAGTACACTGTGTAATAAGTTCTTTGATGTTTTGGGAGGGGTATTTTGGCG
>CAYWHT010000078.1:0-11032 GCA_964458135.1 uncultured Saprospiraceae bacterium
CAGCCGAAAAAATAGCGGCGTCCTATTTGCACAAATCTCATGTTGTCAGACTATAGATAGGCTAGCGATTTTTTCTTTAGCCAGTTCCCGCCCTTAGCAGCGCGAAGGGCGGCGGTTCTTTAACGCCGGATAAAGGAAAAAGCGCTCCTGGACAACCGACAGTTATTGATTGCTAATCGCTTAGTTCCCGAGGCGCCAGGCACTACCGCACCAGTGTGACGTCTCCCCGGAAGAGGCGGACCTCGTCGTCCACAAATTCCACCTCAATGGCGTAGACGAATACCCCGCTGTTGAGCTTTTCTCCGCGGAAGGTGCCGTCCCAGCCGGCGCTTTCCGAATTGAGGGGGATATTTTCTCCATCGAAAACCAGCCCACCCCAGCGATTGAACACTTGCATCTTTCGTACCCGACGAATGGCGGGGCCGCCGTACAAGGTAAAGAAGTCGTTATTGCCGTCACCGTTTGGGGAGAAGGCGTTGGGAATAAAAATGGGGCGCACTTTTTCCACCCGCACCAGTACGGAGTCCAAGGCGAGGCAACCGTCGGCATTAACGGCCTGCACCCGGTAAAGGGTAGTTTCGGCGGGCCTGGCTGTGGGATTGGGGCAATCCAGGCAACTCAAGGAATCGGGCGGCTGCCAGGTATAATCGACATTGACTTCGGAAGCAACGGCCCGCAGGCCGGTGGTGAAGCCTAAATTGATGGTTTGATCCGGCCCCGCGTCCAGGATGAGTTCCGGGGGTTGGCTAATGGTAGCGGTCGTGGTGGACCGGCAACCGTTGGCGTCCTGCACAAACAGCTCGTAAGTCGCCGCCGGCAGATTGGAAAAGTTCGCCCCGCTTTGGAAGAACTGCCCGTCCAGGCTAAATTCGTAAGGCGGCGCGCCTCCCACACCCCCAAATGCAATCTGGCCGGTGCTATCGCCAAAACACACTACATCGCTGACGTTTTGCAGCTCGGCCTGCAGCGGTGGCGGCTCGTTAATGTTGACCGTACCCTCAATATCACAATCATTGGCGTCGAGGACGGTTACGGTGTAAGTACCTACGGGCAGGTCGGTAATGGTTTCGACAGCATCGCCGGTGGTCCACTGGAAGGAATATCCGCCTACGCCGCCGTCGATAAGCGCGGTGGCGGCGCCGTCCGTATCTCCGTTACAACTGACGTCGGTGGCGTCAAAGTTGAGCTCCAAGGGAGGTGGGTCCTCAATTTCAAAGGTAAAGAATCCCCGACAGCGGTCGGCATCCAGTACTTCCAATTCGTATACCCCGGCCGTCAAATTGTCCAGCGTATTGTTATCTTGAAAGCCGCGGCCGTCGTTCCAGTTGTATTCGTATTGCGGCCGGCCGTTAGCCATTTGCGCAATGATGGCCCCGTCGGAAAATCCCGTACAGGAGGGTGGGCTTACCGGCGGGCTGTCGGAAACCAGTTGGAGCTGCAGCTCCCGCAGCGGGATCACCAGGTCAGTAGTGCAATCATTTTGATCCCGGACGGTGACTTCGTAATCTCCCGCCGGAATATTGGATAAATTGTTATCGGGCACAAAACCACCGTTTTCCCAATTGTATTGGTAGGGTGGCGTAGCGCCGCTGGGCTCGAGGGTGATGGCGCCGTCGGCGCCTCCGTCACAGGTTGGCCGGGTGAATAAGGTGTCGAACTCGAAGGCCTCGGGGGCCGTAATTTCGAAGGAGACTACCGTGTCGCAGGTAGCGGCATCCGAAATGGTGACATCGTACATACCCGCTGGCACATTGCTGATGTCTTCGGTCACTGCGTCGTTGGACCACCCGAAGGCGTAGGGGCCGAAGTCGTTATCCACGCTCAGATCGATGGCCCCCTCTCCGTCCGGACAGCGGGTATCGCTAACCTGGCCATCCACGGTAAAGTGATCGCTGCAGCATTCCACGGTGATATTTTCCACCGCTGTCACTACGCAGCCCCGGTCAGAGGTGACCGTCAGGGCGATCGACTTAACGCCGGCCGTGGAGTAGGAGATGTCGTGGGGGCCGGGACCGGCAGTGCTATCCAGGCTTGCAGCCGCCCCGAATTGCCATTGCTGATCGACAATCGATCCAAAATCGAAGGTAGAGGCGTCGGTGAAAGAAATGGGCTCGCCCACGCATACGGTCCGGTCGATTTCATCCACGATAAAATCCGCCTGGGGGCCCTGAAAAGTGCCCGTTCCGCCGAATTCGATTTCGAAGCCGTTACCGCTATCGGAAAAGTTGTTGACGAATAAGGCGTAAGTTACTCCCTCCACCATATCTAAGGGCGCCAGGAAATTATCCTGGGCGTTGGGGTTGTTACAGCCGGCGGGCTCGCCGATGTCGGTGGAGCCGTTGCGCAGGCCGGTCGGGCCCATACAGGGAGAGGGAAAGGTAAAATCACCCGACATCATACAGCGCAGCTGTACCTTATTGCTACAGTCAAGCGGACCGTTGGGCAATTCGTAAAGGACAAAGTCAAGGTCGTCGGGGCGGTTAATCGGGCTAAGGGTAAACTCCAGGGTTCCACTAGTGGCGGCGGTCCAAGTAAACCAGGTGGAGCTGGACTCGACTTGACCACCGCTAACGCAAGCCGCATCATCGGCTTCGGTGGGATCCTCTCCCGGACCGAAGACCTTTTGCACCGTAAAGCCATCCTTATTGCAGAGGATGGCGGCGTCGAAGCAATCCTGCCCCGGTTCCACCGGCGGGTTAAAATTATTGATGCAGAGCTGAAAAGTGCCTTGCCGGCCGTTCTGACCGCGCACCCGGATGAGCAACGGCTCTCCTACCGTGAGCCCCCCCCGGGTGATCTCGACGATATTGTTTTCTCGGTCGGCGCCGCAGCGCATTTGGTTGATCCGCCCTCCGCAGGCACCGCTGTAGAGAGCTACTTCCGGGTTGTTGAGCGTTCCACCGGGAGACGCCGGTTCGTTGCCGATAACAGAAATGGTGACGGTGGTCGCTTCGGGAACGAAGGTGAACCAGACATCACCCTCGGAGCCCGAGAAACAGGTCGCCGGATCGTAAGTGGTCGGATCGGTCGTTCCTTCGTTGGAAAAGGCGCCGACCTCGGAGCAAAAACTGCGCACCTGATCGATTGGGATGGCATTCTCGCATTCATCGTTTACGGGCTGCCCGAAGGCGGCGGGCGCGGTAAACAAAAGCAACGGGAAAAGATAGCAGATGAGCCTACTTTGCATGGTGGAATCGTTTTTCTCATAGCTGCGACCGCGATGCCAGCGTGGCAAAAAGTAGGGCGGCCGGCGGCAAAATAAGATGAAACAGGTCAGTTGGGGCAGTTGCGGGCCTTCACTCTGAGGCCACCCGCCAAATTATCTTGTCATCATCCGCCAACCCAAAATTTGTGAATCCTGACTTGGCGTACTTTAAACTATAATAAGAAAGCGGACAACTGGGCACTTTGTTTTTCATAGGTTTGTAAGCAAGCTAACAAATAAGGGTTGCGGAAATGTTAAGGCGGATCACAAATTTCGGTTTGACAGACTATAGTTCGGCACAAAATCTTTCGTTATGCATAAGTCGGCCTCTGAGAAGAAAAGGGTTGGTTGGCGCTTCCTGGGTCATTTACCCAACGCCTTGACGTTGACGAATCTCTTTTGCGGTTGTTTGGCTCTGGCAGCCTTGTTTGGCGGGCAGTACACCCTGGCCTTTTGGCTGGTCATCGGGGCGGCGGCAGCGGATTTTCTGGATGGCATGGCGGCGCGCCTGCTGAACGCCTATTCCCCGCTGGGGAAGGATCTGGATTCGCTGGCCGATATGGTGTCCTTTGGCTTGGTGCCGGGGGTTATCTTCTACCTCCTGTTGGTGCTGGCCCGATCTTCCGGAGAGCTGGTGATGGGCATCCAGGTTTATGCGGCGCCGGCCTTTCTCGTCACCTTGTCGGCCTGCCTCCGGTTGGCCAAATTCAACATCGACACCCGCCAGCGCGAAAATTTTATTGGGTTGCCTACGCCTTCCGCTACCCTGTTCACCCTTGGCTTACTGATGATTTACGTTCGCAATCCCTTTGGCTGGCGCTCCCTGGTGCTGGAACCGGTTTTAGTGTACGCGCTAATTGCGATTTTGACTTATCTCATGGTAGCCGAGCTCCCTCTATTTAGCCTGAAATTCAAGAGCCTGTCCTGGAAAGGCAACGAGATAAAAATTATCTTTGCGGCCATTGCCTTCGTATCTTTGTTGGTATTGCGGGAAGCGGCGCTGGTATTCATTATTCCGTTTTACGTGTTGCTTTCGCTTACGCAAAATTTAAAACCATCACCATGAAGTTTTTCGCCGAGATCGATATCATGCCTCATAAAGAACTCCTGGACCCCCAGGGTAAAACGGTTTCCGCCAATTTAAAGAACGTCGATATCCGCGGCATTGAAAACGTGCGCATCGGCAAACACATTACCCTGACCCTGGAGGCCGAAAACGAAGCCGCCGCCCACGATAAGGTTGATACCGCCTGCCGGAAACTGCTCGCCAATCTGATCACGGAGACCTACTCCTTTACGATTAAAGAGCTCGTGGGAGAAGAAGGCTAAGCCCCCATGTTGCAGATCGTACCCACCCCTATTGGCAACCTCGAGGATATCACCCTGCGTGCATTGCGTGTGCTGCGGCAGGCGGACCTCATCCTCGCCGAAGACACCCGGGTGAGTCGCAGACTTCTGGATCATTACGAAATTGATACCCCCCTAAAGTCTTACCACGCCCATAACGAGCACCAAATCACCGACAAGGTGCTGGAGGAGCTTCGCGGCGGCCGGAGCCTGGCGCTGATCAGCGACGCCGGAACGCCGGGCATTTCCGATCCGGGATTCCTATTGGTTCGCGCTTGCCGTGAAGCGGGTATTCCGGTGAGTTGTCTGCCGGGCCCCACTTCGGTTATTCCGGCACTCGTCGCTTCCGGATTGCCCTGCGACCGCTTTTTTTTCGAAGGTTTTCTCCCTCACAAAAAAGGCCGGCAGACGCGCCTCCAATTCCTCGCCCAACTGCCGCATTCTTTCGCCCTGTTCGAATCCCCCTACCGGCTGGTCAAATGCCTGCAGCAATTGGCCGAAACGTGCAGCCCGGAACGCCCCGCCTGCGTCTGCCGCGAAATCAGCAAACGGCACGAAGAAATTAAGGCCGGAACCCTCGCCGAATTAAAAGCCTACTACGAAGGAGAGGGGAAAGCGAAGGGGGAGATAGTGATTGTGGTCGCTGGGAAATAGAAGGGAATGAAACCCGATCAAGCTCTTAGTACGAACGGAGGCTTGCATCAAGCTTGAACCCTAACTAATAAGCCCATCTCTCTACCCAAGACCGCAGCCCAAAGCCTTTTATCTATTCCACAAAAAACCGCTTAACTACCGTGCCGCGGTTGGTGCGCAACTGCACAAAGTAATGCCCGGGTTGCAGATTCGCTACGGAGATCCGGTAGGCGCCCGCCCCGGCCGGCCTCAGGGTGCGTTGCAATTGCCCGATGGCGTTAAATAAATTTATGCTTTGAATGCTCCCCCCGTTGGTCTCCAGGGTGATCGCATCACGGGCCGGATTGGGATACAGGCGGATATCTTTGGCCGGAGTGGCCGGGTTATCAGTATTGGTGGCGATCGCTTCGCGGAAGTTGAATTTGGTGCTGGGATGCGGGAGGTAATAATCCAGGGGATCTCCCTCGGTATCCAGCATGCGGACGCCCTTGATTTGCACCTCCAGCGGGCCGGCGGGCTCCTCCGTGATGCCGCCGATGATGTCGGCAATGACGATAAAGCGCACTTTGCCCAGAGCGCCCTCCTCGATCAGGCTGGAGCCGTCGGTGCGGGTTATGCCGAGATCGTACCGCAGCAAGCCGTCATCCACTGCCGGCGTATTGTGGTCCAGCCACAGGAAACTGGAGGAATCCACTTTGGAGGAGGGGTTGAAAATAACGGAATCGGGCTGGACCTCACTATCTGGAAATTCCAGTTGCAGGGCCAGGCCGTGTAGCCGTTGGAAAGCCCGGCTATCGGAACCTAAGCGGAGGTCGGCGGCAATTTCGATATGCGCTTTGCCGGCCCTTTCCACTACCTCAATATCGGAATCGAAAGCCAAAAAAAGCGGGGGCGCATTTTCGCCGCTGACCGATTGCACGAAGGGGTCATTGCGATAGTTGCGGCGTATGGCTTCCATATCATTGGCGTCGATCGTGCCGTTACCGTCGCAATCCAGGTGTTTGTAGTTTACCGCTCCGAGCCACTTATCCCAATCGGCGCTCGGGTGGGGCGCCCAGGCCGTCGGATCTCCCGGATAAGCGTGGATCGTGCGCTCGACGCCGGTTTGGCCGAAACCCAGGCCGATGTTGAGCAAATCGTATACATTGGCCTTGCCGTCGCCGTTGGCGTCACCCGGCCATACACAATCATCCCGGTAGCACATCTCGTCCGTAGAATTGGGAAAGACGGTCACGCATGACGTATCCGCGCAATCCGGCCCTTCCCAAACCTTCAGACAAACCTGCGCCGTATCTCCCGCAGGGATATCCATGACCGCCGAAGTTCCGTAATCTTCCAGCAGCAGCGCTCCGTCTATATCCCACTGATGATCGGCCCGCGCATCCGACCGGTTGAATAAAAGAACCGTGGAATCGTTGAGGTAAGCAAAGTCAAACAACGCTTGCGGAGGGGAAGGGCACTGTGCCTGCAAGCCGGAAATGGCGATTACCCAAAGGGTAAACAATAAAGACACCCGCATAATGGTTGGTTTTTTTGGCATGCCCCGCCTTTTAAGGGCGACAAGGCGTTTGCGTATTATCAACTATTCAACACGAATACATTCTCCACGTTTACAAAAGTTATCTCTTTTACTGGAATAAAAAAGAACAGAATTAGCTATTTGTCTGTGTTTAAGAAATAAAAATTTAAATTTAAATTGCTGAAAATCAGTTTTAATTAGTGTCGATGTTTTTATTTTTGTCTAGCACACTGTGTGCAAGTCAAATGATTGTTCCTATTTGCGGGATCGCCCCCGGAGACTGCTTTTAGACGATCTCCCCCGGATGATGCATGGGTTCTTCGTCACGAGAACCCATGCATCACACGGGCTAAGGCCATCCCCTTTCTAAAACCGCAACCGTAAGCACAAACACCGTCCCATGTCCGCCCGGAAACTAAGCGTTCTACTAAGCCGTTTTAAGCCGGCCGAATTAAACCGTTTTAAACGTTATTTATCATCCCCTTACTTTAACGAAAGTGAGGAGTTATTTGGTCTGTTTCAACTCCTCCACGACCAGTTGCGCGCCGGGCAACCGGAACTTTCCCGGACGAAGATCTGGCGGGCGCTCTATCCCTCGCAGCCTTTTGACGACGCCAAGATCCGGCGAATGTTATCCGAATTGACCAACCACGCTTTCGACTTTTTAGCGATCGAGGATTTTCGCGCCGAAAAGCAATGGGGGCAAGTTTTTTTACTGGAGCGCTTCAATGACGAGCAGCTGGAAAAGCACTTCCAGGGGATTTGCAAAAAGGCGAGCAAGAGTCAGGACCAGCGCCCCTACCGGGATGCGGCTTACCATTTCTTCCAAAACCGGATCGAACAGGCGCGCTACAACCGCGACGAGGTTTCCGCTCAGTTGGAGCAGAAGAAACAGCAACTGGAAAGCGCCGACTACCACCTCGACGCCCACTTCTTCACCCAGAAGCTTCGCTATTACTGCGAAGCCCTGTCTTTTGAAAATATTTTCTCGGTAGGCATGGAAGTAAGCTTGCCCGAGGGGCTGTTGGAATATCTTGCGGGCGCTCCCCTGCAGCGGGAACCCTCTGTGCGGGCATTTTATCTGGCGGTCCTGATGTTCCTCCATCCGGAGGAGGAAGAGCGTTTCCGGGCGCTCAAGGATTTCCTGACGAAAAACGGCCGTTATTTTCCGGCGGCCGAGCTCCGCATCCTATACACCCACCTCAACAACTATTGCGTACATTACCAAATCAATACCGGGAATTCGGATTATTTTCGCGAACTGTTCGAGAACTTTCAGCTCATGCTGCGGGAAGATATTATCGTGCAAAACGGGGCCCTCTCGTTTCAGGACTATAAGAATATCATCACGGTGGGTTTGCACATCCAGGCTTTTGAATGGGTGGAAGCGTTCATTCAGGACTACACCTCCAAACTTCCCGCCGTTCACCAGGAGAACGCCCTGAACTACAACCTGGCCAAGGTCTACTTCCACCAGCAGAAATATGATCAGGTGATCGAACAGTTACGAGATGTGGAATACCAGGCGCACGTCTACGCCCTCGGCAGTAAGCTGATGCTGCTCAAAACCTATTTTGAAAAAGAAGAATACCTCGCCCTGGATTCCCTGGCGGAAAGTTTTAAAATCTACCTACGCCGCAACAAAACGATTTCCCGCGACGTCCGCCAGCAGTATCTCAATTGGTTGCGCTTCGTCAAACGCCTGTCTAACCTCTCCCCCGGCGACCGGACGGGCCTGCAAAAGATCCGCCAACAGATCGATGATTGCAAAGCCCTGGCCGACAAGGGCTGGATATTGGAAAAGGTGGCGGAATTGGCGGGTTGAAATACTTTTGTGAATCGTGAATGTGCTCCGAAAACCCGTCCTTCTGCCTCGGCAGGGTAAACCATGCAAATCGGGTGCTAAAAAGCGGCAACCTTTCCTACGAAGTAGGCTCTAGAGCCAAATATGGGTAGCCTGGGGTTTACGGGCTAGAACATCTAATCTACATAGATAAGAACCTGACCTTATATTTTCCAAAAATCCAAGCTAATCCAAGATCTTTACCCAGCCGACGAAGGAGGACGGGCAAAATCAAAAGTTCTAAATGTGTAGCGCCCGGTCGTCTGTAGCCGCCAAAGCCGCCTCGCGGAAGGCTTCCGTGTACGTGGGGTGGGCGTGGCTCATACGCGCGACGTCTTCGGCGGAGGCCCGGAATTCCATGAGGGCGACGGCTTCGGCGATCATATCGGCGGCGCGGGGGCCGACGATGTGTACGCCGAGAATCTCGTCGGTTTCCTGGTGGGCGAGCATCTTGACCATGCCTTCGGTGTCGGTGCTGGCCCGGGAGCGTCCCAGGGCTTTGAAGGGAAATTTGCCCACTTTGTAGGGCGTCCCTTCTTCCTTGAGCTGATCTTCCGTTTTACCGACTCCGGCGACTTCCGGCCAGGTATAGATGACGTTGGGGATAAGGTTGTAATCCACGTGCGGGCGTTGGCCGGCAATCCATTCCGCCACAAAGACGCCTTCTTCTTCGGCTTTGTGGGCCAGCATGGCGCCGCGGATGACGTCGCCGATGGCGAAGACGCCCGGAATATTTGTTTCCAGATGTTCATTCACTTTGACCCGGCCGCGCTCGTCGGTTTCCACTCCAATGGTTTCCAGTCCCAGATTCTGGGTGTAGGGGCGCCGCCCGATGGAGACGAGGCAGTAATCCGCTTTAAAGGTCAGCGTCTCTTGCGAATCCCGCTTACGGGCTTCCACCGTCACGGTTTTCTTGTGGGGCTTGACTTGGGTAACCTCGTGTTTGAGGTGGAATTTAATGCCGATTTTTTTCAGGGCGCGCATGAGTTCCTTGCTGGCGTCTTTATCCATGGAGGGGGTGATGCGATCCATGTATTCCACGACGTCGACCTGGGTACCCAGACGCGCGAAGACCGAGCCCAATTCCAGGCCGATGACGCCTCCCCCAATGATCACCATTTTCTTGGGCACCTCTTCGATTTCCAGCGCTTCGGTGGACGTAATTACCAGCTTCTTATCAAAATTAAAGGATTCCGGTACGATAGGCTTAGAGCCGGTGGCGATGACCATTTTCTCGCCCTCAATTTCTTCCGTGCTGCCGTCTTGCTTGGCGATGCTGATTTTTTGCGGCGTTTGGAAGGTGGCGTGCCCTTCGTACTGGTCGATTTTATTTTTCTTCATCAGGAAGTTTAACCCGCCAACGGTTTGCTCCACCACTTCCCGCTTGCGTTGAATCATTTGGGGCATGTTGACTTGCAAGTCCTTGAGATCGATCCCGTGAAGGGCGAACTTTTCCCGGGCGTTGTAGAAATGCTCGGAAGAATCCAGCAATGCTTTGGAAGGAATGCATCCCACATTTAAGCAGGTTCCTCCTAAAGTAGGGTATCGCTCGACGATGGCCGTTTTTAATCCTAATTGGGCGGCGCGGATGGCGCCGACATAACCACCCGGGCCGGAACCGATAACTATGAGGTCGTATTTCATGGTGTTGTTGTGCGTTTACGTGAGGGCATGGACACACGAATGGAAGCATTCGCGTTGGGTCATACCAGTAGAACCCTAATGTTTACACCGCGAATGTAAGAAAGGTTTACCTAAGTTGGCGGCTTGGAGAATACTTTACACGCGATTGAAAATTCGCTTGCCGGCCTTCTATTTTTTGTTGCGGTTGCGGTTATTGCGGCGTTTCTTATTACCGCTGCGGCGGCTGCCGTCTTTGGGCTTATCGTTGCTTCCTTTTTGCGGATCCTTGTTGCCGGCGGATGAATCTTTATCTCCGCCCTCCTGATTATTACGGCCGCCGCTGCCCGACCGGCGCTTCTTCTTTTTCTTCTTCCGGCGGCGCTTTTCTTCGGGTAATTCGATGGCGCCGGTGACGTCTTCGAAGTCCATATTTCTCAGATCGTCATCGATTGTACCGGTCAGGGCTTTCAGTTCTGCCAGGTCGATGGGTTTTTCTCCTTCATCGTTCATTGCTTTGATCTCCTCGACGCGGCTGATGGTAAGGGAGTAGATCTTACCCCGCATTTCGCGGTTGTCGTAGGCGTAATACATGATTCCTTTGAAGATATCGGTCTTGATTAGCACGGCGGTTCCGGCTTCGGTGTAGAGCTTATCACAGTGTTTTGGAAATTGATCCAGCGCATCCATGTAAGTATCGAGCTCGTAATTGAGGCAGCACTTCAGTCGCCCGCATTGGCCGGAAAGCTTGGCCTGGTTGATGGCCAGATTCTGATAGCGCGCCGCGGCGGTGGACACCGACTTGAAGTCGGTCAGCCAGGTGGAGCAGCACAATTCCCGGCCGCAGGAGCCGATACCGCCGATG
>CAYWHT010000079.1:0-1581 GCA_964458135.1 uncultured Saprospiraceae bacterium
CCGAAAAAATAGCGGCGTCATATTTTCACAAATCCTGAGTTGTCAGACTATAGTAATCACCCTCACCTAATAATTAAAATTACGGAAAAAACGGGAATGGTGTTACCACAAAGCGGGGATTTTTTCAGGCAATGTACCGAAAACGCAGCCATTCCTACCGTTTTCTCCTACAATAAATCCTGTACTTGGAAGCGGGATAGGGGCGCCGGGAAAACCAAACCAAACGATGATGGGCTTCCCCAGCGATACTGCGAAGCGCCAACCCGGATTATGCATGAATTCATCTACTGCGAAGCCCAACTGCCCGCCCTGTGAAATAAAGCGAAGCTTTACCTCCGGTATTTCAAAGGGCGGGCAGTTTGGCTACTCGTGACGAAGCACCCATGCACAATCCGGGCTAACTACTGGAAAGCATTGAGTCCAGTCACATCGTATCCGGTAATCAGCAGGTGAATATCGTGGGTGCCCTCGTACGTCAAGACCGTTTCGAGGTTCATCATGTGGCGCATGATGGGATATTCGCTGGTAATGCCCATTCCGCCGTGGATTTGGCGAGCCTCCCGGGCTACGTCGAGGGCCATCTTGACGTTGTTGCGTTTGGCCATGGAGATTTGGGCGGGGCTGACTTTGCCCTGATCGGCCAGGGCGCCCAAGCGCCAGGCCAAGAGTTGCGCCTTGGTGATCTCGGTAATCATTTCGGCGAGTTTCTTCTGCGTAAGCTGGAACTGGCCGATGGGTTTGCCAAACTGTTGGCGTTCCAGTGAGTAGCGCAGGGCGGCGTCGTAGCAGTCGAGAGCGGCGCCGACTGCGCCCCAGGCGATGCCGTAGCGGGCTTTTGACAAACAGGATAACGGGCCCCTGAGTCCCTTAACGTTGGGCAACAAATTCTCTTTGGGCACGCGTACATCTTCAAAAACCAACTCTCCGGTAATGGAAGCTCGCAGCGACCACTTACCTTTGATTTCCGGGGCGGTAAACCCTTCCATGCCTTGCTCCACAATCAACCCCCGAATTTTACCTTCCTCATCTTTGGCCCATACAACCGCCAGATCGGCAATGGGCGAGTTGGTGATCCACATTTTGGCGCCGTTCAGGATGTAAGCGTCGCCATCATCCTTAATATGGGTGGTCATACCGCGGGGATTGGAACCGTGATCGGGCTCGGTAAGTCCGAAACAACCGATCAACTCACCCGATCCAAGCTTGGGCAGGTACTTTTGACGCTGCTCTTCGGAACCGTACTTGAAGATGGGATACATGACCAGCGACCCCTGTACGGAAGCCATGGACCGGATACCCGAGTCGCCACGCTCCAACTCCTGCATAATAATGCCGTAGGCCGTCTCATCCATGCCGCCACCGCCGTATTCCGCGGGCAAACTGGGACCAAAAGCGCCTATTTCGGCCAGTCCCTTAAACAGATGCGTAGGGCAGGCGCCCTGCTCGGCGTACTCTTCAATAACCGGACTAACTTCCTGCTTTACCCAAGTGCGTACCGCATCGCGAGCCAATAAATGATCGTCGCGGAGCAATTCGTCGATTAAATAATAATCATGTCCCTGGAATTGGTCCGTTTTATTC
>CAYWHT010000079.1:1591-10990 GCA_964458135.1 uncultured Saprospiraceae bacterium
TCAGTTTTATTGCTTTTCTTGATTTGCTTTGTCTCTAAATCCATCGCCATAGAAATTTGGTTAGGTCTTTGTACACAAAAGTAATTTTTTCTCAAAAATGATCCCATTCGAATGAATAGCCCGTCATATTTTTGTCAATCCTATTCAAAATAATCACGCCCATGATGCTCGTAGCACTTGAAAGAATGCATTTCTTTGCCTACCACGGATATTACGAAGAAGAACGGATAGTGGGTAATCATTTTACCGTAGATGTGTACATTGATGTCAAAAAAGAAGAGGAAGAAAAAGAGGAGCCGACCCCCGATGAGCTCCTGCAAACCATGGTCAATTACGAAACCGTTTACCTGATTTGCCGTTACATCATGCGCAAGCCTACCCATTTTATCGAAACCATCGCCGAAGATATCGCCGCAAAGGTGGCTGAGCATTTTGAAATTGCCCAGGGCATCCGGGTCAGAGTGACCAAGGCCAATCCGCCGCTCGGAGATCGCGTGGATCGCGCTTTCGTGGAGTTCAGTTGTGGTACGCTCTCTAATGACGACACCAAATGCGAATAAAATTGGAACCTAAAGCGGCCGGCTTTTTCCGGTAGATTAAACAAGTAAGCACTTATCCTCATGTTAAAAGATGTGACCTTTCGATCACTCCGGCTTCTAAATAATAAAATTTAAACCATGCTGAAACGCGTTTTATTCCTCATTCCCATTTTTTGGTTGGCTTCCTGCTCTTCAACCGACGTTCAACGCACGCTCGACGCTTTTATGAATAGCGGTCGGCTGACGAACGAAGAGGTTGCTGGCGGGTTGAAACAAGCTTTGAATATCGGCATCACCAAAGGCTCGGAGCGCTTGTCGCAGCCCGGAGGGTATTTTGAAAGTGTCTACCGGATTGAATTACCCCCGGAAGCTCAAAAGATAACCGATAAACTACAGTCCATACCCGGGTTTTCCAATCTAGAAGAAAAGGTGCTTGAAAAAATTAATCGCGGCGCCGAAGATGCCGCCAAAAAAGCGGCGCCCATCTTTGCCAGCGCCATTTCCCAAATGACCTTCCAGGACGCCATGGATATCCTCATGGGAGAAAAAAACGCCGCCACCCAATACCTGCAACGAACCACCTTTGATAGCTTGTACCAAGAATTCAACCCGGTCATCGTTGAATCCCTGGACAAATTCAACGCCCGGGAACTGTGGAGCGACGCCGTCACGGCTTACAATAAGATTCCCTTCGTGGAGTCTGCCAATCCAGATCTGGACGATTACGTGACCCGCGAAGCGCTGGACGGCCTGTTCGCCATGGTGGAAAAAGAAGAGCAGCGCATCCGTCAAAATGTAAGCGCCCGTACTACGGATCTGTTGAAAAAAGTTTTTGCCCGTCAGGACGATACTTCCACCAATCCCTGACGCTAATCACGAATTCCGCATCTCTTATGAAAGTAGCAATCATTGGCAGTGGGGCCATGGGCAGCGGTATCGCTCAGGTTGCCGCCACCGCCGGCTGCCGGGTGATCATTTACGACAAGCAGGCCGCCGCCCTGCAACGCGCCCGGGAAAAGCTGGCTAAAATCATGGACCGGCTGGTCGAGAAAGGTAAGTTAGACCCGCCAAAAGCCCAAGGTATTCAGGAGCGCATTCAGTACGAAGAAGGACTGGCGGCGGTTCGCGGCGCCGATATCGCAATCGAAGCCATCGTTGAGGATCTGTCCGTGAAAAAATCAGTTTTCCAGGAGCTTGAAAAGTGGGTGGCGGAAGACTGCTTGCTCGGCACCAACACCTCTTCCCTCTCTATCGCTTCCATTGCCGCAGCTTGCCAAAGGCCGGAAAGGGTTATCGGGATTCACTTTTTCAATCCCGCTCCCCTGATGAAATTGGTCGAGATCATCCCCGCCCTGCAAACCAGCCCGCAAACGCAGCAGCGGGCAAGGGAATTGATCGATGAATGGGGCAAAACGACGGTTGTGGCCAAAGATACCCCCGGGTTTATCGTCAACCGGGTGGCGCGCCCCTTCTACGGCGAAGCCTTGCGCTTACTCGATGAAGGCATTGCGGACGCGTCCACCATCGACTGGGCGATGACCGAACTTGGCGGGTTCCGGATGGGGCCCTTTACGCTGATGGACTACATCGGCAACGACGTCAACTACCAAGTCACCAAGACGGTATTTGAAGCCTACTATTACGACCCCCGGTATCGCCCTTCCTTTACGCAGCGACGACTCGCCGAGGCCGGTTATCTCGGCCGCAAAAGCGGCAAAGGCTACTACGACTATTCGGAAGGGGCCAAAAATCCGGCGCCCCGGCAAGATAAAACCCTGGGAGATTACATCCTCAGCCGCATCCTGGTCATGCTGATCAACGAAGCCGCCGACGCCGCTTACTACAATATTGCCAGTGCGGGCGATATCGAGCTCGCCATGACCAAAGGAGTGAATTATCCCAAAGGCCTGTTGCATTGGGCCGACGAAATTGGCCTATCGCGTTGCGTACAATCCATAGACGAACTGTACGATGAATACCGCGAAGAACGTTACCGCTGCAGCCCCCTCTTACGTAAAATGGCGCGCCGCGGAGAAAAATTTTTTGGATTCGAATCCAGGCAATGACGCGCCATGCGCGAAAAGCAAAGGCCCCAGTCACTGCAACACCAATTTTCGCACCCAGCTTTGCTCGCCGGAACGCAACCGGACTACGTAAAAGCCGGGGCTTTGTTTGTCCAGGGCCATTTGGTAGGTGGTCGCGCTGCCGCCGGTTTCCAATTCCTCGGTGAAGATCGATTTACCCTCGGAGGTCATCACTTCCAAAAAGAGGGGACCCTCCACGCCGGGAAGCTGTAAATTGACGAGCTCGCTCGCCGGATTGGGGTAAACCCAAAATTGATCCCTTCCAACATTGGCTACGCCGCTCGACGAGCTGTCTTCCCGGGACTCGACCAGCGTTCCCCGACTCGGCAGAAACGCGCAATCCATATCTCCTCCATCGGAAAATACGCAGGCCTCCGCCTGGTAATTGACCAGGTCCATGATTTCGATATCGTCGATGCGCCAGCCCTCCCCGGTTTCAAGATCTCCGGGAAATTCCGCGATGGTGGACAAACGAAACCGGATGAGAATTTCCTGCTCTCGAAAGGCGGAAAGATCAACGTAGGAAGGAACAAAATCTTCCACCTCACCCCAAAAGCCGGCAATATCCGGCTCGAGAAAAGACAAAAAGGAAAGCCTTCCGCGGTAGCCATTGAGAAAAATAAGGGAGCTATCAATCGTCTGCCAGCTGGCGCCATTGTCATTGCTAATCTGGATGATTCCGCCATCATTGACGGCCTCAATATCGTACCGGTTATAAAAGCGTAAAACCGGCTGTTCGCCCCGGATCAATACGGGATCCTGTAACTCCAAAAGTTGATCCGTTTCTCCGATGGAGGTGGGGGCGAACCAGGCGCTCTCCCCGGAGAAAGCCTTGGCGTTATCAATGCGCCAGAGGCTATCTCCCTCTAAAGCCCGGCTATCCCAGATAAAGTTCTCGCTTTCGGCCTCGTCGATAAATTGGCGGGAACTGGGGCTACTGGGATCCGAGAGCACCTGGTACGTTATGGTTTGCTGTGCTCCGGGGGCCAGCGTACCCAAGTCGAAGATCAGGGCGTCGCCGGTGATTTCGTAATCCAGGGCCGGGCGTACGCTTGCGGGCAGGAATTGGACACCGGCGGGGAGTTCGTCGCGCAGGGTGACTTCTTCGGCGGCGGAGCGTCGGTGATTGGTTGCCGTGAGGGTGTAGGTAATGGTGTCACCGGCATTGATTAGGGGGTCACCGGTTTTCGCAACTTTGAGTTGCCGGACGCATTCCGGCAATTTCCGGAAGGAAGGAAGGCCGTCATTACGGTTGAGGGGAGAGCCTTGCCGGGCCTCGTATCCTAAGCCCCGGTTGGCGAATACTTCCCAAATCAGGCACTGATGTTCCCCGCCAAAGTTAATCCGGTCAGCGGCCAGAATGGCGTCGCGGGCGTCTACAAATCCCGGCTGGCACGGCTGTAGCTTGATGCCGTCCATGATCAATTGCAGGGCAATATTATTGCCGCCGCTACCGTGTATGAGGTCTTCGTCCCAACCGTAAACCTCAACAAATTCCCAGTAAAGATCCCAGAGCATACTGGTCCAGATTTCCCCGAGCCGGTGCGGCGAGCGGGTGGCGATGATATCATCGTAATGTTGGGAGTTGACCGATGGATCCGTACTGTAGGGATGGCGCCGGATGCCTTCCCCGCGGCCCTCCCCCTCAACGACGTAGCCGCCGATGCCTCTGGGCAGGGCGCCCTGATCACCCGGCTCGGCGGTAGTGATCAGGGTGAAAAAATCACTCCAGCCTTCTCCCATCTGCTCATCATTGGCCAGGCAATTGGATTGGGAAGGACCACCCGCCAGGCGGATGGAAATGCCGTGAGCGTATTCGTGGGCGATGATGCCGTTATCCAGGTCGCCATCCAAAAAGCGGGGCCCCGACAGGGCGCGGCGTTGGAGCCGCACCCGTACGCCCCGCTGCAAATAGCTTTTGATGAGCTCGCAATCCGAAGCCCTTAACATTACCGCCGGTATGCCGGGATCGGGTATATCTTCTAAGCCGCCCATGGTGATGAGTTGTTCGTCGGGATTGCAGATAATTACCGCAATGGCCCCGGCAGCTTCGGCCAGTCTGACTTTTTCCTCGAAAGTACAACCGCCGCGATCAATAAGTGCGATCTTGCCCGATAGGGCTTCGGCATTGACCGCCGGCTTGCATAGTTGGTTGGGGCTGGCGCTGTTATCCCGGGCCTGAACAACTTCTCCGATAATAGCTTGGTTATTCACCGGCGGGCCAAAGGTAGCGGTGCTGACCGAATAACTGCCGGCTATCGTTTCGGGGGATTCCACCTCCAGGAGCTCATTATTACTGCGCCCCCATAGGAACATCTGCATGCGCCCTTGCCGGCCATCGGGCGGAGCCGTGAAATTGGCGTTGTTGATGCCGCCCCCGTCCTGTGCATTGGACATCACGGCGTCTCCCTGCCGGCCACCCCTGCCGTAATTATAGCTCTGGAAGTTGCCGGCTGGTTCATCAAAACCGTAGTGGTAGGCCAGGTCGTGCATGTAGTTGGTGGCGTAAAATAATTGTGTGACCGCTGCATCCTGATACTGCTGGGGCTCCCAGTCCGCATCGAAAGGAAAATCAAAGACCAAATCCGCACCACCGTTAGGCTCATCCTGGTTGGATTCGTCATCCGACTCTTCGTCCAGAAAAGCGTGGGTATTGTTTCCCCGGGTGATGGTGAATTCGGCGCCGGGCCTGCCATCTACATCGTGCCAGCCATAGGGCGAGGCAATAGAATCGGAAGGATCTTCAACGAGCTGGTGATCGCCTCGCAGGGGATTCTCCGCGGGAAAGGGAAAAACGCGGTAGCGGGCGGCGCCCTCCAAATCTTCCGACACGGCGGGAAAAGTCCCGGCGCGGAATGACCGATGCCGCCCGGTTCTTCCGGTGGCTCTGGGAAAAGAACAGCTGACCGTCCAGTTATTTTTATCGAGCAGCTCTCCCGTGACGGCATCAATGCGCAGACTCCAGTAATTGCGGTTGCTCGCCATGTCGATCGACAGGTCGTAGGCCAGCCGCAAGGCGCCGTCGCGGGTGGGGAAAAAGACCAGGCTCACCGGTACAGGGCTATCGGACAGGCCGGGCGCCCGGTAAGCGCTTACTCCTTCCCGGTTTTTTTCCAGCGTTTGGATCGACCAGTCTCCCCGGTAGCCTAGGGCGGTAGCGGCTGATTTGACCGCCGCCTCCGGGGATAGTCGCGGCATTAGGGTGTTGGCCCGCTCGGCAAGTCGATCGTGAAATCGATGGGTTTGGTGAAGCAGTTTCCCCCCGGCGTCGTAATGCAAGCCGGAAATGGCGTTATGAATAGGAATGTTTTGGTAGCGCTGCTGAACGTAGATGTGGGTTAGGCCGTTGTGTTCGGACCGGTACCGATCGGTGATGCGCAAGTCCGCCACATCCTCCCGGGGAAGCCCCCAATCGGGGAAGGCAATATTGACGGAACTACGAATTTGGGGAGGGGCGGAGCGTTGTTGCCCCAGCGATGGTTCGACGACCAATAGTAAGATGATTGCAAAGAGGACGACATTTAATGGTCTCATTACCAATGCTATTTAAAATGAGAATAACAAAAATATGAAAAAGGGAATCACTTCGCTGTTTTTGGGAAACCGGATAACCATGGATAGACGACATTTTCATCCAAATACCTGTTGGCGGAATGGAGGGAGCGCTTATCTTGCCAAAATTTTACGACTTTTAACCTGATGGAAGAAAAAAAACAGCAAATGGTTTACGGTCGCCATCCGGTTATTGAGGCGATCCGTTCGGGCCGTCCATTGGACAAGTTGATGCTGCAGCAGGGTATTCGTGGGGATTTTGAAAAAGAGATTCGCCAGTTGTCTCAGCAATACAACATACCCTTACGGGTGGTGCCGCGGGAAAAGCTCAACCGCGAAGCCGGGGGCAACCATCAAGGCGTGGTGGGGGTATTGGCGCCGGCGCCTTTCTACCGGCTAGCTGATTTGCTTCCTCTGATTTATGAGCGTGGGGAGACGCCTTTGATGGTAGTTTTGGAGGGGGTTACGGATGTCCGCAATTTCGGTGCGATTGCCCGGACGGCGGAATGCATTGGGGCGCACGGCCTCATCATCGGCAGGAAAAATAGCGCCCAGTTCAACGCCGAGGCGATCAAGGCTTCGGCGGGCGCCCTTCATCACATTCCGGTGTGCCGGGAGCGGAGTATCATTTCCGCGATGGAAACGCTCCGGGATTCGGGGATACAAATTCTGGCAAGTGATCTGCGGGCCACCGAGCCTTTACAACGGATGGATCTGCGAGCGCCGGTGGCCCTACTGCTCGGCGCCGAGGGAAAAGGCATCAGCCCAGCCGTCGCCAGGGCGGCCGATCACCGATTCATTATCCCTCAGCGAGGGGTGACGGACTCGTTGAATGTTTCCGTGGCGGCGGGCATGATGTTGTACGAGGCGGCGCGGCAGCGATTCGGGTAATGAATGCCGTTTTGAGGATGATTCAGTTCCTTATGCTGACGAGATAGATACCCCTGACTATTGCTTCGCGCACTGAATATAGGCCGCCAACCCAAAATTTGTGAATGCTGACTTGTTCTTTTTAGCTTCGCTGATCGTCGCTTCGCTCCTCGGAGTTCCGCCTTGCTGCGTTAAAAAGCACGTCCCAGTCAAACAAAAAACAATGATTTGTTTTCGGCGGTAGGATTAGTGTTCGAGGTCCCGGACGCAGCGAATGACCTGATACAGTTTGGTGTATTCGTCTACTTCTTCCTTCCAGGGGTCGTGTTCCAGATAGTTGGCGGATATCAATTTGAGCGACCTCACCCTTTGTCTTTGATCGTCGTAAATCTTTTGGACGTATTTGATCCAGACGGAACCGCGGTTTTTGACGGCGTAGATTTTGTTGTCCTTGATATCTTCGAAGCGTTCGATTTGGCGGCAGATGACGATGTCTCCACCGTTGATGACCGGCTCCATGCTGTTGCCGTTGATCGGAAAGGCGACCAGGTCGCTGCCGTGCAAGTCGGGCATGTTGAAGAATTGTTTTTCTTCATACTCGAAACTGTTGCTATCTACGGTAGCGCCGGCGAATGCTTCTTTGCTAGTAAAAAGGATATTGTTGCGAGCCCTGCCCGATCCGGCATCTTGGGGGAGGGCGTAATTGAGGTTCATGCCGAAGGGCTCGCCGATCCCGTCAAGCATGTAGGATTCGTTGACGTTGTATTCCTGGCAGAGGATGCGCGCGTGCCGGTAGTCGATGCAACGCTTGTCTTCGGGATTGAGAAAGGCCCGGATGATGTGCCCGTAAGCCCGGTTGCCCAGTATTTTTTCGGCAAAGTCCCCCATACCTCGCCCGTTCCGGTCGTTCTTGACGATGGCGCCGCGCTTCTCCAGCAAGTCAAAAACCTTTCGGAATCTTTCGTTGAGTTGTACCCGGTCTTCTCCGATCATGTTGTGAACTGTTTCTTTAAAACAAAAAGCAATAATTTGCATGCAAATTAAAACAAATGATTGGATGACGCAAGTTTGCCGGAGGATTTTTTACTTATTTTTGTTGATGAGGGAGATCAATCAAACTTTTTCGCCAATGACTTCCTGGAGTGTGGCCACAAAGCGATGGATTTCCGATTCGGTATTGTAGTAATGCGGGGATGCGCGCAAAGCCCAATCCACCCCTTTATCGTTGAAATCGTAGCGGGCGGATTCGAGTAAAGTCAGGGAGGTATGCACGCCCTGGCTGCGCAGGGCCTGCAGCACTTTTTGCGGTTGGCCTTTCGGCAGGTAAACGGTGACGATGCCGCAGCGTTCGTCTCCCCGGTCAAGTACTCGCCAGCCGGGTTGTTCTTCCAGCCTTTGGCGGGTCAGGTTGGCGAGCTGTTTGACGCGTTTTTCGATAGTAGGCAAGCCGATTTCCAGGGCGTATTCCACGGCTGCTTTAGCGGCCATCACCAGGGCGTAAGGCCTTTCCCAGAGCTCAAAGCGCCGGGCGTCCGCTGCGGGCTCGAAGGTTTCGTCACCCGTCCAGCGGGCGCTTTTCAAGTCCACAAATAAAGGAGTCAGCCCTTGGGATAGAATCCGGTCGGATGCGTATAAGAAACCCGCCCCCCGGGGCCCTCGCAGATACTTGCGAAAGGTGGCGGTCAGGAAATCACAATGAAGAGCTTCCACATCCAGCGGTAGCTGCCCGGCCGACTGGCAGGCGTCCACGAGGTAGATCGTGTCGTACCGGCGGCAACGGCGGCCAATTTCCGCCACGGGTTGCACCAAGCCCGAACTGGTGGGCACATGGGTGACGGCAAGCAGGCGGGGGCGGTGTTGTTCAAGCAACCGCAGCAAATCGTCGGGATCTGCTCCGCCGGAGGGGAGCGTGCGCGACCGAACAGTGGTCACGCCAAAGCGATCCCGCAGTTGCATGAAAGCCAGGTGGTTGGACACGTAATCATCGGGGGTCGTGACGATCACATCTCCCCGCCGGAAAGGAATCGCGCTGAGCGCGCGCGAATAGGCGTCGGTGGCGCTGGCCGCGTAGGCGATGTTTCGCGCCGGGCTGTTGATCAGGCGGCCGGTGAGCTCGTAAAACGCCCGAACCTCCGGGCCGATCGCCGCCGCCGCTTCGTAGCCGCCCTGATAAACCTCTCGCTCGATCTGGCCCCGCAGTGCATCGATGACCCGCTGCGGCATCAGAGAGGCTCCGGCATTGTTGAGGTGAATGCAGTGATTGACGCCCGGCGTTTCGCGCCGTAGCCTGGCGATGAGTTGTTCGTCCATGATTTTGGTTTAAACGGTGTAGTACACTGTGTAATAAGTAATTT